>JALZOH010000274.1 GCA_030857305.1 Acidobacteriota bacterium | reverse complement strand
TATCGGGGTTTTTAATCAGCGCAATCGTCGCGTCAACAACTTCCGTTAAATTATGTGGCGGAATTTTCGTCGCCATGCCAACAGCGATTCCTTCCGAGCCATTAATTAAAAGGTTTGGCACACGCGTCGGCAGAACCACAGGTTCGGACAGAGATTCGTCATAATTCGGCTGAAAATCAACCGTCTCTTTCTCAATATCCGCCATGATTTCGTTGGTGAGTCTTTGCATTCTCACTTCCGTGTTATGGTTGACAAAACCATTTGCAACGAACGAGTGACAATCACTATCGACACGGAGCGAATAAACTCGTCGTTCGCCCGCATCTTCGATTTGGGCAATCGGGTCAAACAGATAATTTGTTTCGGATAAATTTTTTATCCACGCAAAATCATCGGATCCGAGCGCCGCTTCAAGGCGAGAAAAAGATTTCGGCAAATGCGGCAAGCGGTCAAAGTTATGGCGTTTCAACCAGCTTTGTTCGGCAGACGCCTGAGCGCGAACAAAACTTGCAAGATGCGGCACAAAATCTGTTTTTGATAACGCAACGCCCGAAAATTCGGAAACGATAACTTCTAACGCTTCTCTTTTCGTGTTTGAAAAGAAACCAATCTTTTCAGCGAATTTTTGTAAATTTTCTTTGCCTGTAGCGCATAGCCGATGCGTTTTTCGTCCGTGCGAAGCGTCGCAAAAAAGACTTGCCACGATACCGAAACGTAAAAGCAAAATTTGTGTTTGCTTGAGCATTTCAGCGCTGTTTGAAGTTAAAGTTACGCGTAAAAGACTTCTTCCTGATTTCTCCACGCTTCCATCGCCTTCGTAAAGCCCGCGTAAAAATGCGGCAACCGTCACTTTTGACGAACAAAGAATCGTTTCGGGAATTTGCTTCTCGTGCGATTTGCCGTTTAAGCCGAGATTTTGTAAAAATTTAACAATCTGCTGGCTGACGATCTGCATCTGCCACCATTTCTTTTTGCCGTAGCCGCTCGGTTCACGTAACCAGCGATGCAACCGGCAGGTTGGGAAAACTCTTTCCCAAACCTTAATGAATTCATCGGCAAATTCGCCTTCGTTGTTGGTAAATTCGATCCGCTCTTTCTGAATTGAACCTTCCGCCGTTAGCGCGCCAAGCAGAAAAGCTAAATCAGCATTCAAAGTTTTTGGTGTTTCGTGAATTTTAGTGCGCGGGCTTTCAAACTTCGGTAGATACATTTCAAGTTCAATATCCTCGTTCGTCCACAGCGCTTCGCTCCGGTCAATCACGAGAAAATCACCTTTTTTCAAAGTATCAATTGTTTTCCAAACAAAATGTGGGCGACTATCCTGCGCTGTCTCCCAAACCAGAAGTGGGTGATTTGAAGTTCCCGTAATCTCATAGCCGCGCGTTGTTTTAACGCGATACGTCGGCTGTGCGCCGCAATCGAACCACTTGCTCGCCCGATTGATTTTTTGATTGTGAGACAAAACATTTATATTTATATCTTCGCTGCCAGAAATGTTTTCGATCCGTTGCAAGCCCTTATCTGTAACCGTAAGTGTGTTGTCTACAACGCAATAACGCATCGCCGCCGCGTTATCCCCATCAATCGAGCCGAAATTTCCCTGCCCGTCAACGAGCGGATAACGCAGAGAAAAATCCTGCGCGAGCCTCACAATCGTGTCGTAAGCGGCGGTATCGCCGTGCGGATGGTATTTTCCGATGCAGTCTCCGACCACGCGCGCGCTCTTTTTATAAGGCTTATTATAATAATTACCGAGTTCCTGCATCGCCCACAAAACGCGGCGATGCACCGGCTTAAGACCGTCGCGGACATCCGGAAGAGCGCGCCCGATGATGACGCTCATCGCATAATCGAGATACGAGCGACGCATTTCATCGTCGATATTAACCTGATTTCTTTCTAAAGTTGTTTCCATTAAATATTCCTTAAGATGCGTTTTTTTGTTTTATTTTTATGAGATGTAAAGGAGCGTGAACGCAAATAAAACCTAAAATTCACGCAGTCAAATTGTATTATTATTTTACCGAAATTCAGCCTTTTTAGCAACTCTCAAAACTCTTGTAAGCTGTTCAGAAGAAAGATACTTTCCGCGAATATTGAAAAATTTAAAGTTGAGGATTTAAGATTAAGAAATTAATACTCGAATTCTCGATTTTAATTCTGAAATTTGGAATTCAAATTTATAAACAACTCCAGCTGTTACCGACCACCATCGCCGGTGCGCCGGTTCCGCCGGCTTGACACGGCGTTGTGTTGCGGCGGCAATTCGAGCAATAGGCAAGCGAACCGTTTGGTCTGTTCGGTGGCAGCGCATTTTGTAGGATTGAAGGCATTTGAACCGGTGTTCCGAATGTAACATCAGTGCCGAAGAGAGTCGGATGACCTTTGACGCTTCCTTCATCGAGTTGCCCGGTCATAAAAATTATCGTCGCTTTATCAAAATTATTTTTTGACGTTTGACCTTCACAACCCAAAGTGTATCCGTCGTAACAAAAACGGTCGCCGGTCGAATATATTCGCAGGCGTTCATCAGCTTGAAATGTTTTTGGACCGTAAAGATTACCGGTTGAAACAAAAGTGCGGCGCGCCTTAAAAATAATCGGGGCGCCAAAAACACTGTTGATGATAGTGATCGGGTATGAATAATCGCCTGCAAATTGAAGTTGTGCTCCGTTATAGACAATTGAAGCGGTCATTTGTTCGGTTTGCGAATTGAGTACGGTGAGAATTGCGCTGTCGGTCACATCAAGAAAGATTCCGCCAATGGCGGATGTGAAACCACCGCCAAAAGTATCTTGTATCAAAATTGCTCCGGCGTGTTCAAAGTGCATCGAATTTGCTTTTTGCGTGGCGGTTTTTTGCGGATTTAAGAAGAAGCTTCCTTCAATCTTCCAATCAGAATTGATAACGTCTGAATAAATTCCCGCGTCCCGGTTATAAATGAAACGACAGTGATTAAATTTTATAAAATCAAATTGCCACGCATATTTGCTGACGGGTAGAACGTGCGCGTAAAAACCCCGGAAAAAGTTATTAAACGAAACGCGCTCGAAGTAAAAGTTCTGCGAAGACAAAAAAGCGCCGACCGCTTCAAAACCGTAGGTGTTATCAAAACTTGTCGCGTACAGTTCCACATCTTTAATAACAATATTTTCAACACATTCGCCGACGCGAAACAGTGCGCGCTTTGTTCCGTTGAGTTTGATCCGGCTCGGACTTTTTTGCACGACGTTGTTGGTCGGTGCTCCCGTGACGAGTCCGCTGATTCCTTGAATATTAACGCCCGAGGGCAGAGCGACCGGTGAAGTTACGACAAAGTCGCCTTCGGGAATCTGCAAAGTTCCGCCATTGCGCGTGGCGATAAAAGCCATCGCACTTTTAAATGCGACTGTATCGTCGGTTGTCCCGTCGCCGACTGCGCCAAAGTCTTTAATGTTATAAATACCAGGCGTGGTGGGCGTGGCAATCCAGTCGTAGGTAATTTGTCCGGCATCTTTATCGCCTTTAAAACTTATGCGGTAGCTTTTGTCTTCGCCGGTGAAGCACCATTTATAGTTTGCGGAGCTCGCGCGCATTGTTGCTGTCGAGCCGCCGCTGCTCTGTGCAACTTTCGCTGTCGTGTCGCCGCAGTTTGAAACTTTGAGCGGCGTTTTGCGATCTAAATCGGTGATTGTTATATCTGTTTCCGGCGAAACGTAACGCAGCGTACACGTCGCCACCGTATGTGTTTCGGGCACACTTAGAAAAAGATTGTAACCTTCAAATTTGTTTTGTCCGAAGATTGGTAATGTAAATAAAAAGACAAAAATAACAACAAAAGGCAGTCGGTAATTGTTCAGCATAATAAAAATAGAATAGCGCGGGGAAAAGTAAAAAGTAAAAAGGCAAAAGTAGAGGGTTTAATGCTTCGCAGTTTGCTGCGAAAATATTTTCCGAATTGTATTAATACTCGGTCGGTTTGTTGTTGAGTATTTTATTTGATATTTTTTCCGTCGCCGGTCTTAACTTCTTAGGTTACCTTTTTACTTTTTACCTTTTACTTTGTGTTTTTTAGTTGATTTATCTCGCGCGCGTACCAAGTCTTTAAGTTCATTCATAAATTCGGAAACGTCTTCGAATTCCAAGTAAACCGAAGCAAAACGAACATACGCCACCTTATCGAGTTCTTTTAAGCGCTGCATAATAATTTTGCCGACATCGCTGGTCGGACGTTCGCGAT
>JALZOH010000273.1 GCA_030857305.1 Acidobacteriota bacterium | reverse complement strand
ATGTCCGATTTCGGCAAAAAAGTTCGCCAAGGAATCGACGAAACAGACGAACTCGGCGACGCGGACACGGCAGATTTATACACGCAAATATCGCGCGAACTGGACAAACTTTTATGGTTCGTCGAAGCGCACATTCAAGCCTAAATTTCTTTGTTAAATGAAAAAAAGCGCTAAGTTCTAATATCAACTTCGCCCTTTTTGAATCAGTTAAAAGGCAGAACCCCGAGCGTACGGCAAAAGTAGGATAATCATCATGCAAGAAGTAAAACAAAGCAAAGCCCAAATGGAAAAACGCCGCGACGAAATTAATCGGCAATTAAATCGCGTCAATCAGGACGAGCGCATCGAACTCGAACTCGATCTGGAAGACCAGGCTATACAAGTCGAACAGCAAGACGTTGCTGTGACGATGGAAGTGAATTTGCGGAAAGAGTTAATCGATATTGAAGAAAAATTGGCAGCGATGGACGATAAATAATTTAAGGCAAGTATTAATTAATCAAATAGAATGATAGCTCTATTCCGCTTTAATCATTGAATCAAGTTAGTCGCTTAATTTTTTCAACAACCTTTGATGTCGTGCTGACGAAACTGAACCGATTACGTCTACTATTCGGCTTTGCGGAACAACTGTCAAAAATCCTAACCGTATCAAAGACTTTCCAACCTCCTCCTCCAAACCTCTTTGGTCAAAACTGTAATGCACGCCGAAAAGTAATACGCTCAATATAAGAGCAACCAAATCAATAACAATTGAGGTTCTCCTCAGCATAATTTCTCCGCCTCTATGTTATACTTTTTCCGAATTTTTCAAAATAAAAATCTTCAATTTTAAGCTATGACAACCACAGATTTTCTTACCGGAACGGTCAAAGGTCCGGGCGAATTGCCTCACGAATATCTTTTTATCACGAAGGACAACAAAAAAACGCGTATTGGTGAATTTGTTTATTACAGGGCAGAAGTCGGCGACGAAAAACGCCAGATTATCGGCACGATAAAATCTCGAAAACTGGTGCGGAATTTGCCCGACACATTTCTTGCCGACCCGAACACGCCGCCCGCGCTGGTTTCTTCTTTGATTGGTCTCGACGGCGATGCGTGCGAGATTTATGAAATTACGGTTGAAACAATCGGGTATTTTAGTTATGCGCTAAAGGATTTTGTCAATCCGCGCATTCCTCCGAATCCAGGCGACGCGATTTTTCTTGCATCTTCAGACACTCTGGCGGAGATGCTTTCGCCGAAGAAGTTCTCTGAAGCAGGTTCAGCTCATATCGGAAGCCTTCTGACACGCGAGGCGGGCGAAGTTCCCGTTGTGCTTTCGGTTAAAGATGTTGTTTCGACGCACCTGGCAATCTTAGCTTCAACCGGTTCGGGAAAATCTTACACGGCGGGCGTTTTAGTCGAAGAATTGATGAATCAATATAATCGCGCTGCCGTTTTAATTGTTGACCCGCACGGCGAATATTACACGATGAGCTCGATTATGGGGGATGCGCAATTTTTTGGCGCTGACGGCTATCGCCCCGAAGTAAAAATCATCCAGCCAAAAGATATAAAAGTACGGTTTTCAACTTTAACCGAAGCCGATGTGAAATACCTTCTGCCCGAAGGAACAAGCGACAAAATGGCGCATTTTCTCTCGCAGGCTTTTAACAGCTTGCACGAGCGCCTTAAGGCGGAACGGCGACAGGATTACGCCTACGCTTTTCACGATTTGCGCGACGAAGTGAACAAACAAAAATTCGGCAGCGAAAATCAAAAGGACGCAGGCGGAAATATCTCTTCGATTGACGGGCTTCTGTGGCGGCTCGACTCACGCTTCGGCAAATCCGACAGCATCTTCACTGCCAGCGACCATATTGATTTAAGAGAGCTTTACAAACCCGGACGCTGCACAATTTTGCAGCTCTCCGATATCGAACAGCACGAACAGCAAGTCATTGTCGGAACTTTATTGCGCCGCGTCAATAAAGCCAGAATGATGACCGTCCGACAGGAAGTTGAAAGCGGTGAAAATTTTCTGGATTATCCGGTTTTCGCCCTGCTCGAAGAAGCGCATCGTTTCGCGCCCGCCGGTGCGAGTGTCGTTTCAACCAACATCTTAAAACAAATTCTTTCCGAAGGCAGAAAATTCGGCGTCGGCATCGGACTGATCACGCAGCGACCCGGAAAGCTCGACCAGGACGTTCTCTCGCAATGTATGACGCAAATCATTATGCGAATCGTCAACCCGATTGACCAGCAAACCGTCGCCCAATCGGTCGAAGGCGCGGGGCGCGCGATGCTCGCAGAACTTCCCTCCTTAACCAAAGGTCAAGCCGTCATTTCGGGAGTCGGCATCAACACGCCCGTAATGTGCCGCATCCGCCAAAGATTAACCGCGCACGGCGGCGAAACCTTCGACGCGCCGAGCGAATGGATGCGCTGGCATTCGACCGATTCGCAAGACAAACGCGAGCAGGCGGAATCGCCTTATCTGAAGCCGAGTTCAAACAAAAAGCCGGAAAAAATTGGCAACATTAGGATTTAACTTTCGTGTTAAAATAAGTCTATGAAAGTTTTGGAAAGAAATGTTCAAGTCCACAAGACTTTATTAAAAGAAGAGACTGATGATTTGAAAAACACTACGCCGGCGGAGCGTTGGGCGATGATGTGGCAGCTTGCGCTCGACGCCTGGGCATTCAAAGGAGAACCGCTTGCTGAATCAAGACTTCAAAGAAATATTGTCCGCGTTTTCCGAAGAGAAAGTTGAATTTCTTGTCGTCGGCGCTTATGCGATGGCTTTTCACGGCTACGTTCGCGCAACAGGCGATATTGATTTGTGGATTCGTCGTTCGGACGAAAACGCCGACAAAGTTTGGCGAGCCTTACAAGCCTTCGGCGCACCGCTTTTCGATTTAAACATCGAAGACTTGAAAACGCCCGGAATGGTTTTTCAAATCGGTCTTGTTCCAAGCCGCATTGATGTCATTACGCAGATTGACGGCGTTGAATTTGAAGACGCTTGGAAAGAACATAAAACGGTAGAAATCGAAAACTTACAAATTCCCGTCATCGGTAAAACGCAACTTCTCATAAATAAAAAATCAACTGGCAGAGCAAAAGACCGCAACGACGCGCTGTGGCTGCAAGATGAATAATCTTACAAAAACGCGCCGTATCTGAAACCGACTTCGGAGAAGAAGACTGAGAAGATTGGGAATATTAGGATTTGATTATTTTTGGAGGTAAATGTAATGGATAGACAGCGTGTTTCTTCATCAAATCTTGAATCTGTTGGTTATGATTCTAAAGATGAAATCTTAGAAATTAAATTTCATAATGGAGGAATTTATCAATACTCAAATGTTCCTTTTGAAAAATATGAATCATTAATGAGTGCTTCATCTAAAGGAAGTTATTTTGCGAGATTTATTAAAGACAGGTATCGCTATAGAAAAATCAGATAAAGAGGTTTACATAATTATTTGTCTAAAAAGATTGTCTAAATAATCATCAATTCCATTCCGTTCTTGATCTGACTTGATTTTAATTAGTTTTTTAATGTCATCATCATCAAGAACTAAAACAAATCCTCTGTTGTCATTGACAATATCTTTTTGTCTTCTTAACAAAAGCTGTTTCTCCTCATTTTTACGACAAACAAGAATGCCAAAATTTCCTCTTTTATCGCTGAATCTTCCAGTCAATTGATCAAATTCGGGATTCTTAAGGTCACTTGAATAATTCTTACACTCAAAGAAAATGTAAGGACATTTGATTTTGTGTTTTGCAGATAAATCGAAAAAAAATCCCCTGTCTGAACCATTATTGAAAACTATGTCCACTCGTTTTCGTCCATCGTGAATTCTCTGTTCTTTAACAGGCTTACGAAGTGCGGGAAAGAAAATAGTTTCCAAAGCTCCAATAATGTAGTTGTGAAACAAATTTGCTGAATCTGGTCCTTCATCAATTTTACCCAAATCTTCTATAAGGCTTTCAATATTGATTCTGCGAGGTTCAGGTTGTTTTCTTTCTATTTCTTCGTCGGTTGTATATATAGGATTTTTAGGTAGAGATTTTTTATAGTGTTCTAAAACTTCTGGATGCTCTTCCGAGAATTTAAATAAGAATTCTTTTGATAGAGGATATTGTTTTTCTACTGTCTTTTTATACACTTTACGCTTGCCGTATTTTAAGACTTCTACTAAAGACGACCCAGCATTCAAATGTTCAGCTTGAAGA
>JALZOH010000272.1 GCA_030857305.1 Acidobacteriota bacterium | reverse complement strand
CAGGCAAACATTGCGCATCGTCCCCGACCACACAGATATTTTGCTGTTTTTCAGTTAAATATTTTATTAACGCAAACTGAAGAGCATTTGTGTCTTGATATTCGTCCACTAAAATATATTTAAATTTATTATTGTATTTTTCACGCACTTCCTGGACGCTTCTGAGAAGTCTGACGGTTTTGATCATCAAATCGTCAAAGTCGAGCGCGTTGGCATTGTTCAGGCGTTCTTCATACATCTTATAAACACGGGCAATCGCCGCGCGCTTTTCATCCGTGTATTCAACACGCGATGCATATAACTCAAAATCTTCGCCGCGGTTTTTCGAAGAGCTAATCGCGTTCTGGACGGTTCGCGCGGAAAGTTGCTTTTCATCGAGTCCGATATCTTTGACACATGCCTTAATTACTTTTTGAGAATCATTTGTGTCGTATATTGTAAAGGATTTTGTGTAACCTTCCTGAAGATGTTCGATATCCTGGCGCAAAATTCGCACGCAGAGACTGTGAAATGTGGAAATCAGCGGCGCGGAGTGAAGTTTTTGTCCTTTCAAAAATGTTTCGACCCGCTCGCGCATTTCGCCCGCCGCTTTATTTGTAAAAGTTACGGCTAAAATGTTATACGGTGGCACGCCTTTTTCGGCAATCAAAAAAGCGATACGTAAAGTAATAACGCGGGTTTTCCCTGAACCCGCGCCTGCTAGAATCAATAGCGGTCCTTCAGTTTGTTCAACGGCTTCGAGTTGCGGCAGATTAAGCGAAGATAGAATTTCCATTGTTTAGAAAGCGTTCAGCATTAAGCATTCGGCAGTCAATAGAAAAGCAAAATTGCTGATCGCTTTCTGCTGATTGCTGACTGCTCATTTAATAAGATTTTGAATTTCCTTGAATTGTTCGTGCTTTGAATCGCGCAAAAGTTCAAAAAGAGCCATTTCCACGCACGACGGGACAACGCCGTTCATCTGCATTTTCCTGAGCGCGGTTTCCTTGTCCTGGGCAAACCGCGAACCGACACAATCGTGGAGAATATGAACTTCAAACCCTTCGGTCAAAAGCTCGTGCGCGGTTTGATTGATGCAAACATGTGTTTCAAGTCCGCACAAAACAATTTGACTCGCGCCGGTTGCTCGCAACTTTTCGATAAATGAAGTTGCGCCGCACGAACTAAAAGTGGTTTTTTCGACAAACTCAAAATCCGGCGGCAAGCTAAAAAGAATTTCTTCAGCTGTTCTGCCCAAACCTTTCGGATATTGTTCGGTAATAATGATGGGCAAATTGAGCGCCAGAAAACCGCGAACCATAATTGAAGCACGCGCCGCAATCAATGCAAACTCGTTGATCGGATGGCGAAATGCTTCCTGCAAATCAACCAGGATCAAAGCCGTTTTGTCTTTGTCTAAAACTTTCGGATGCGACATATTTTAACAGGTGATTTCAGATTATAATATTATTTTTCTATATTACTTGCTCTTCGAGCCAAATTTGTTTTCTAAGAGTTTAGCTTAACCACCGAAGCAACGTAAAGAAGCCTGGCTGGCGTCCAAGTATTGTTAAATTATAATCAAAATCTAGTTGGTTCTGAAATACTCGGATTAACAAAATATCGGGATGAAATTTTTTAAATTTATTTTAAAAGTTAGCATGCTTTGTCTTCTAACCGGTATTTTTTTTACACATGGATTGGCAAACGATAAATGGATAAAAGTTAAATCAAAAAATTTTTATCTAATCGGAAATGCTGAGGAAAAAGACATCCGGCAAGTCGGCATTCAACTCGAACAATTCCGGGAAGTGTTTCGCCGTCTTTTGACGAATTTTAATTTTAACTCACCTGTACCGACAAATGTTGTCGTTTTCAAAGATAAGCTGACTTTTAGCGAATATAAACCCGTTAACACGGAAGGCAAACGCACAGATTGGGCTGCCGGGTATTTTCAAAGCGGCGAGGACGCGAATTATATTGTTTTAACCGTTGAAGGAAAAAAGGCGGATATTTTCCGAACTGTTTTTCACGAATACATACATTTTCTGGTTAACAACGAAATTGGTCGCGTCAATGTGCCGCCGTGGTTTAACGAAGGTTTAGCCGAATATTATGAACTGACCGAAATTGATGGCAAAAAGAAAGTCATTCTCGGCAACTTCGATGAAAAGAATCTTCTGTTGCTTCAACGAAATAAATTAATTTCTTTCGAAACTTTTATAAACACCGATTATTATTCGCTTTACCGCCAGAATAAAGACGGTGCGGTGCTTTTTTACGCTCAGGCGTGGGCGCTGATGCATTATCTGATGCACGGCAACTCCGGTGCGCGCAGCCCACAATTAAGTAAATTTATTGAGCTTATTTCGGAAGGGGGAAAACCGGATGAATCTTTTCAAAAGTCTTTCCAAACTGATTACGCGGCTTTAGAAACTGAGTTAAAAAAATATATCGAACGAAAATCTTTTCTGGTATCGGTGGCAAACTTTGATGGCAAATTTATTTTCGACGGCGAAATGCAAACGTCCCAGGTAACAGAGGCAGAGTCAAAAGCCGTGCTTGGTGATTTGCTTTATCATTTAAATCGCTTTACTGAATCTGCCGCACATCTGGAACAAGCTTTGAAACTCGATGGCGATTCTGTATTGGCAAACACGTCGCTCGGTTTGATAAAAATTCGGCAGGACGATTTTACGGAAGCCAGAAAATATTTTGAAAAAGCTCTTGCACTCAATGATAAAAATTATTTAACACATTTTCGTTACGCATATGCCTTGAGCCGGGAAGGAATGACTTTTTATGGCTTTGTTTCCGGATACGATGCCAACCAAACCCGAAAAATGCGTGCTTCGTTAATGAAAGCGATTGAGCTTAATCCTAGTTTTGCAGAAAGTTACAATCTCTACGCATTCATCAGTATGGTGCGCAACGATGAAATTGACCAGGCAATCGCTTACCTCGATAAGGCTTTGCAGATCGCGCCGGGAAATCAGTGGTATGCGATGCGCGTCGCGGAACTTTATATGCGGAAAGAAGATTTTACAAATGCCCGTCGTGTTGCCCAAAAAGTTTTTCAAACCGCCCCTGACGACGCAATGCGGGTTTACGCGCAAAACACAATCAAGACAATCAACTCGCTCGAAGCGCAGCTTGAGTATATAAAAAATTACAAAGACAAACCTGAATCGCCAAAGGTAACGGATGAAATATTGAGCGAAGAAGAATTAGCGCGAAGGCGAGAACGAGCAACACTCGAATCAATCAATGAAATTCTGCGCAAACCCAAAGGGGGCGAAAAAAGAGTTTTGGGTTATTTAACAAAGATTGAATGCGAAGCGAATGAAATCAGCTATTCCGTCAAAGTCGAAAATAAAATTTTGAATTTAAGGTCTGAAAATTTCGACAAATTAATTTTACTTTCCTACAGCGGAGATCTTCTGGATAGCAAAATTGGCTGCGACCTGGCGGCTAAAGAATTATTCTCCGTCGTATCTTTCAAACCATTCGCTAATCCTCAGTCAAACTCAGCAGGCGAAATAATCTCGATTGAATTTGTGCCGAAGAATTTTAAGTTTATAAATTGACGACAAAGATTTAGTCTTTTGGCGGACGTAATTTTTTGTTTAATTTTTCCTTGTTTTGTTTTTCCCGCTTGTGTGTGCGAAAAAAGAAAAAGAGTGAAACTGTGCAAATGACGAGTATTAAAAGCATCATTGCACCAATAAAATAAACTTCAGCAGCGGAGGAATTGACCATAGATGGAAATTTAGCTTATATCAAAAAAATTATCAATGATTGTAGATTTGACGGAAATTATGAATTATTATTTTTAACTCGGCGCCTGATTATCAGGAAAAGCGTTGTTGTCAGCTTGTTCGTCTTTCATAAGTTTTTCTCTGTAGCTTTCAGGCAGAGACCGCACTTTTTTGTTTTTATCGGTCACGATGTGCAAAGTTTCACCTTCGGCAAGAAGTAGCTTGTCTGAGGAACGAAAAATCTCATAAATGAATCGAACTGAGCGGCTTTTGATTTCACCGATATTTGTCCGAACGGTTATGGCATCATCATAAAACGCCGGTGATTTATAACGGCAATAACTCTCCGCGACAACCATTAGAGCGTCGTCCTTTTCTTCCATTTCGCTGTAAGAAAAACCGCGCGCGCGGCACAAATCGCTTCTGCCCAATTCAAACCAAATCAAATAATTGGCATGATGAACAATACCCATTTTATCGGTTTCGGCGTAGCGA
>JALZOH010000271.1 GCA_030857305.1 Acidobacteriota bacterium | reverse complement strand
AGGTTCGACTTTGTAGACTGCAGCCGTCAGATGTAAATCCAAATAGGTTTGGCTGACAATCTTTGGGCTTAGTAAGATTTTGAGGTAAATTTAACATTGAGCATTATTTATTTGTTGCCGGTGATGAGTTTGCGGCTAGCTTGGGCTTGCAAACCGGCGCGTCTGGAAGATACTTCGATTTGACGAATTTCACCCGCTGGCGAATTCTTGAGCGGTCGTTTCGGAACGTATGTAATGACGTATTGCGAATCAATGTTTTTTGCTAAAATCGCGGTTTTCTCAATCATTTCATCAAAGCTTTCAGGCAAGAAAACTTCCCCGTTGGTGTCTTCGCTGATTTTGGTCAGAAATTGCTCGCCGGTTGTCAGTCTGTCCGAATCTTCTCTACCGCGGCGATTTCTTTCGCGGTCGAGAGTAATTGAACCGAGCCTTGGCATTTTCGCCATATCGCGCGGAGTTACTTCTTGTTTTTTGCTGTTCCCTCTTCTTGGTTTCGGCAGAGTTTCAACAATTTCCTCGGGCAGTCTTCGCGGCTTATACTCGCCTTCTTGAAAAATTGATTTTTGCGATTTTGTGGCATTTTGCTGAAGCTGCGTGTAACTTATAACGTGAACGGTGATGTCTGACGCAATTAGATTCTTTGACACTAAATCTCTCAGAGCAACGTCATTAAAACTGTCCGTGCCGCCGGTAATCAAAATCAGATGACGATTTTCAAGCGGCGTTTGATAAAAATACTTTACCGCCGCGTCCAGCGCTTGATTTAACACACTGCGCCTGCCGAACTCGAGTTTCTTTTCCAGAACATCCTGAATTTGCGTTTTGTCGGTTGTCCAATCGGAAAGCTTTTCTACTTTGTCGCTGTATTGAAACACAGAAATGTTGTCGCTTGCCTGTAGTTTATTGACAAGATTTTTGGCGGTTTGGCGCGTTGTGCTGAGGTTATTTCGCATCTCGCCGCCAGTGTCGAGGATTAGCAAAACATTTGCCGGAACGCGGCGCGCGCTACTCGCCTGCTGTAGGCGTCCGTCTTCGACGATTACCAAATCTTCTTTTTGTACACCGGAAACAAATTCGCCGTCGCGGTCAAAAGCGGCAACGTTGACTTTAATTTCTTCGGTCACAATCGTTTCCTTTTCTTCCTCTTGCACTCGAGTCGGTGTAGGCGTTTGAGAAAAGCCAAAAGCGGTGAATGCAAAAAAAAGCGAGATTGACCAAAAATAATTTTTAACTTCCGACATAAAAACTCCTCAAAAAAAATTAACTTTACGAGTATGAGATGCGGCAAACACAAATAAAGTAAATTTCCTGCAAAGTTTTTTCTAAACACTTGGGCGAAACAACAAAGCAATAATTACTCTTTGTGAATTCGAGAAAAATAAATTTGTCATTTACTGGAAATTTTGTATAGTTAGTATCATAACTTTACCTTTAACAAGATTTTTTCAAGGGGCTCTAATGGAAAATAAATCTTACAACGGAAGTGCCGAAAACCGGTCACTTTCGCTACCTGCCGGCAGTTTAACCGATTCAAAAATAAATAATATCGCGCGCTCAACAGAAACGGAGTGAAACGTGAGCGTAAGACAACAACGTAAAGAAACGCAAATTTCGCGTTCGGTGCAGAGCGGGTCGGCTTCGGTTGTCGCTTGTCGACGTAAATTTCTGCGCTTTTTTCCCAATGGATTCGCGGACGAAAAATATATTTCCTGGGAACGCGGTTATAAATGGAACGCGCACGAAAAATGGAACGCGCAGTTAAACCGCGCCGAATACGAATCGCTTTTACGGAAAAAAGAATTTAGCGAGATTGCGGAGCGGGCGGTGAAAATCGAGGCGCCAACAAATATGCTTTTTTCTTTTGAGAAACTGGCTTTGCGCGACGCTGTGAAATCAGCTGAAGGCGCTTGCCTCTTCGCCCTTGAACTTTTTGAATTGCTGCACGGAGCGGGCAAGCCTGAGAAAAAGTTTGAGCGGTGGTGCGAAACGGTTGCCGGTCTGCCAAAAATACAGTCGCGGGTGTTTACTCATCCGGTCGTCACGGTTTTTGGATTCATCGCTCAACCGGAGACGCATATTTTTCTCAAACCAAAAGTTACGCAAGCTGCCGCCCGCAAATATGGCTTTGATTTCGAGTATCAATCTCGACCATCCTGGGAAGTCTATCGTGGGCTGCTTGAGTTTGCGGAGCAAATCAAACTCGACCTGAAGGATTTGAAGCCGCGAGATATGATTGATATTCAATCGTTCATTTGGGTTCAAGGCTCGAGTGAATATGACGAATAAATTTACTTTATAAGTTCAAAACAGACTAATTTTACAAATCAAGGAGAATATTATGAAAGCATTATGTTGGAATGGAAAAAATGACGTGCGGGTGGAAGATGTTCCCGAACCGAAAATCGAGGACGCGCGCGACGCAATTATTAAAATCACCTCAACCGCAATTTGCGGCTCGGATTTGCATCTGCTCGACGGTTACCAGCCGACGATGGAAAAAGGCGATATTCTGGGTCACGAAAATATGGGCGAAGTTGTCGAAGTCGGCTCAGGAGTCGCCAATTTAAAAGTCGGCGATAAAGTCGTCGTGCCTTTTGTCATCGCCTGCGGACAATGTTTTTTCTGCCAGAAAGAAATGTATTCGTGCTGCGATACATCAAATCCAAATGCGGCAATCGCCCGCGAAGCGATGGGACATTCGCCCGCCGGTCTGTTCGGGTTTTCGCATATGCTCGGCGGCTTTTCGGGCGGTCAAGCCGAATACTTGCGCGTCCCGTTCTCAGATGTCGGACCGTTCAAAGTTCCAAACGGAATCCAGGACGAAAAGGTTTTGTTTCTCTCGGATATTTTCCCGACGGCTTGGATGGCGGCGGAGAATTGCGAAATCGAAGAAGGCGACACGGTAGCGATTTGGGGCGGCGGTCCGGTTGGGCAGCTTGCCGTCAAATGCGCGTGGATGCTCGGCGCGGGCAGAGTAATTATGATTGACAATGTGCCGGAACGCCTGGCAATGGCGGAGCAAGCCGGTCAAGCGGAAGTGATTAATTTTGATGATGTGGACGTTTATGAACGCTTGATGGAAATGACGAATGACCGCGGACCCGACCGTTGTATGGATGCGGTGGGATGCGAAGCTTTAGCGGGCGGAAAAATCGACGGAGTTCTGGATTCCGTAAAAACAACCGTCGGTCTCGCTACTGACCGCGTGCACGCCGTCCGGCAAGCGATTATGAGCTGCCGCAAACAAGGAACGATTTCGGTTCCGGGCGTATATGTCGGTTTCGCCGATAAATTCCCGCTCGGCGCGGCGATGAACAAGGGCTTAACTTTTAAGATGGGACAAACGCACGTTCAGAAATATATGCCGCTGCTGTTCGACAAAATCGAGAAGGGCGAAATTGATCCGTCGTTCATTATTACGCACGAGATGCCGCTCGAAGCCGCGCCTGAGGGTTACAAAATGTTCAAAAATAAAGAAGACAATTGTATAAAAGTTGTGCTCAAACCATAAACAATAAACCTTAAAACTCATCCCGTATACTATTTTTGATTTCACAGGTTTTTAGTGTTCGGGATTGAGTTTTATTCAAAAAACGAATTTATTATGAAATTTGAACTAATCGCTTTTCCTCTTTCAAGGATTTCGCGTTTACGCCTTCCTTTCGCAAAATCTCGACTTCTTTGACAAATTCTTCGACAATATCCGCGCCGGAGACTCTCCGCATCGGAACGCCGTCTTTGAAAATCATTCCGACGTTGCGCCCGAAGGTTATGCCAAGCTGCGAATCGTGCGCTTCGCCGGGACCGTTGACGGCGCAGCCCATAATCGAAAGATGAAGCGGCTCTTCGACGTGGGCGAGACGGCGTTCAACCTCTGTGACAATTTCGACAAAGTTGTCAATATCCAATCTTCCGCACGTCGGACACGCAACGACCGTCACGCCGCGTTTTCTCAGTTCCAGGCTTTTCAAAATTTCCCAACCGACGCGCACTTCTTCGTGCGGTTCTGCCGCAAGGGAAACGCGAATCGTGTCGCCGATTCCGTCGTGAAGCAGAATTCCCAAGCCGATAGCGGATTTTATCGAACCGCCAAACGCCGTTCCCGCTTCGGTTACGCCGAGATGAAACGGATAATCAACTTTTCCCGCCATCAAACGATAAGCCGCAACCGTCCGATTTACGTCCGACGCCTTAAGCGAAATAATTGTGTTTGAAAATCCTAAATCTTCAAGAATTCTGACGTGGCGCATTCCCGATTCGACAAT
>JALZOH010000270.1 GCA_030857305.1 Acidobacteriota bacterium | reverse complement strand
AAGACGCGAAAGCCGAATACGAACGCTGGCGAAAAAATCCCGATGCGTTCTGGGCGGCGGAGGCGGAAAAATTTGTTTGGCTGAAAAAGTGGGATAAAGTTTCGAGTTTCGACGGCGTGAATCACGAATGGTTTATCGGCGGGAAAACCAACATCACGCTCAATATGCTCGACCGCCACGCCGCTTCTGAGAAAAAAGATAAACCGGCTTTTATCTGGCTCGGCGAAAACGGCGAGGCAAGAAAAATTTCATATTCGGAATTGCTAAAGTTGGTTTGTCGGGTCGCCAACGGTTTGAAATCGCTCAAGGTCAAAAAAGGCGACCGCGTGGTAATTTATATGCCTTTGACGATTGAAGGTGTAGTGGCGATGCTGGCGTGCGCGCGAATTGGGGCGATTCACTCAGTTGTTTATGCCGGACTCGGACAAGCCGCGCTGCGCGATAGAATCGTCGATGCGAACGCGAAAATTTTGATTGCCGGCGATGTCGGTTTTCGGCGCGGCAAGGCGGTTGATTTGAAATCAATCGTTGATGCAGCGGTGAAAGATTTATCTCCGGTTGAAAAAATCGTTATTTTTCGCCGCTTGTCAGATTCGTCTGTGGCAGCGGACGGTTCTGAACGGGAAGTTGATTTCAATGATTTACTGAACTTCCCTGACGAGTGTGTGGCGGAAGAAATGGATGCCGAAGACATTCTGTTTATTCTTTACACGAGCGGCACGACCGGTAAACCGAAAGGCGTCGTTCACGTACACGGCGGCTATATGGTCGGCACGACTTATCATTTGAAAAACTTTTTCGATGTCGGCGACGACGATATTTTTTGGTGTATGTCGGACATCGGCTGGATTGTCGGACATTCTTACATCGTTTATGCGCCGCTGTGCGCGGGCGCGACGACTGTTTTCCGTGAAGGGGCGATTGATTTTCCGCATCAGGCGATTGCCTGGGAAATCGTCGAAAAATACAAAGTTACAAAGATGTTCACCGCGCCGACGGCGATTAGATTTTTTATGCGCTTCGGCGAAGAATTGCCGAAAAAATATGATATTACGAGTTTGAAAGTGTTGGCGTGCGCGGGCGAACCGCTTAACCCAGAAGCGTGGCGTTGGGCACAAACGCATTTATGCGGCGACGGCGCGCACGGCTACTGCATTGATAATTGGTGGCAAACCGAACTCGGCGCGCCAACGATTGCCACGCCCGTGACGATGCCGATGCGGATGGGTAAAGCGGGAATTCCGCTTGCGGGCGTGGAAGCCGACGTGGTTGATGCCGACGGAAAAATTTGCGCGCCCGATGTCGGCGGAAGACTCGTTTTGCGTCGTCCCTTTCCTTCGATGATGCGAACTGTCTGGAACGACGCGCCGCGATATGAGCGAATGTGGAAACAAGTCGAAGGTGCTTATGTTTCGGGCGATGTCGCCGTCAAAGACGCGGACGGTTATATCCAAGTATTGGGTCGCGCCGATGATGTGTTGAGTATCGCCGGACACCGAATCGGCACGGCTGATGTTGAGTCCGCGCTTGTTTCGCATCCGTCGGTTGCCGAAGCCGCCGTAATCGGAATTCCCGATGAAATAAAAGGCGAAGCAATCGTTGCTTTCGTCCAATTGCGAAGCGGCTTTGAAGAAAGCGAGGAACTGCTGAAAACTTTGTCCGCGCATGTCCGCACGGAATTAGGTCCGATTGCCACGCCTTCAAAAATCAAATTTATGAAAGCTCTGCCGAAAACCCGTTCAGGTAAAATTATGCGGCGTTATTTGAAAGCGCTGGAAACAGGCGCGGACACAGGCGATATTTCGACACTCGAAGAATAAAGAAGCGTTTAACATTTCTTGTTGATTGTTCGGTGTGCCGTGATAAATGTTAAATATTGCGAGTTGAATAATAAATGCTAAATGGCAAATGTAAACGATAATTTAGCCGTCGCCGCGCTCAGGGAAAACGCTTCTGACCGTTCAAAAACAGCTCTCATCTGGGAGGGCGCGAGCGGACGACGCGAAGTTTTTACGTTCTTTGAAATCGAGCATCTATCAAACCGCATCGCCAATGTTTTAGAGAATTTGGAAACAAATCGAGGCGACCGGGTTTTCACGTTATTAAATCGCACGCCTGAACTTTACACGACGATTCCGGCGGTTCTGAAAGTGGGCGCGGCGGTTGGCATTCTTTTCCCCGACTTCGGACCCGAAGCGATTCGCCAGAGGCTGGAAGATGCGGGCGCCAAAGTTTTGATTACCGATTTTGCCAACCTGGAAAAAATTCGCGCCGTGTGCGAGCTTCTTCCAAGCCTCGAACACATTTTAATTGTTGGCGATGCAGCACCGGAGGAAACTGTCTGCACAGTTCAAATTCACAATTTTGACAAACTCGTCAGTGAATCCTCAGATGAATTTTCACCCGTCAATGTTTCGCCTGACGACACTTGTTTTTTGATTTACACGAGCGGCACGACCGGGCTTCCAAAGGGCGTCGTGCATCGTCACGCGATTCGGGAGCGTTTGACTGCTTCGGCAAAAGACATTTTGCAACTAGAGAAGGACGATTTTTTTTGGTGTACGGCTGACCCGGGGTGGGTAACGGGTTTGTGTTACGGAATTTTTGCGCCGTGGCTTCTGGGAATGCCGATTCTTGTTGATGAAGGTGAATTTGACGCCGCGCGCTGGCTCGAAATTCTGGAACGCAATCAAGTTACGTGTCTCTACACAACACCGACGCTTTTGCGGCTTTTGCGTAATGAAATCGGCGATGTTCCGCCGCGCTGGAAACTTATTCTACGCCGTATTTATTCGGTCGGCGAGCCACTCAACCCGGAAGTTTCGACGTGGGCGGAGCGCACCTTTAATGCGCAGGTTTTTGATAATTACTGGCAGACCGAAACCGGCAGTTTTGTTATTGCCAACCGTCCGAATCTAACTGTCAAACGCGGCGCGATGGGCAAAGCGGTCGGGGGCGTGCACGTTTCGATAATTGACGAAGACGGCTTCGAAGTGCCCGCCGGAACGATTGGCGATATTGCGATCAAGCCGAGTCTTTCGTCGCTTTTCAAAGGCTATTGGAATTTCCCGGAAGCGACCCGCGCGTGTTTTCGCGCCGGTTGGTATATTACGCGCGACCGCGGCAAACTCGATGAAGACGGGTATTTTTGGTTTGTTGCCCGCAACGATGACGTAATTACTTGCCAGGCACAGCGCATTGGACCGTTTGAAGTAGAAAACGCCCTCGTTTCGCATCCGGCAATCACTGAATCCGCTGCAGTTGGCGTAGTCGATGCGGTAACGACCGAACACGTCAAAGCCTTTGTCGTACTCAGGCGAGACTTTACAGCTTCGCGCGGGCTGGCGGAAGAAATCGCCGCGCACGTCCGCATCCAGCTTTCACCGCTGGCAACTCCGCGTGAAATCGAGTTTTGCGCCGAACTCCCGAAGACTCGTTCGGGAAAAATCAGACGCGATAAATTGCGTCGTAGGAAAGAATTTGATAAAGAAAAAGTTTTTGTGATTGAATAAGTTTATAGTCAACCAATTTTGGAGGAATTAAAAATGTCCGAAGCTTCAACGATCGCCATCGAATCTACCTTACAGGAAACGCGCGTTTTCCCACCCCCGTCTGAATTTGCCGAAGCGGCTCATATCAAAAGCTTTGAAGAATACGAGCAGATTTACAATCAGGCAACTGAAGACCCGGAAGCATTCTGGGCAGGCGTCGCGGAAAATCTGCACTGGTTCAAAAAATGGGACACGATTTTAAAGTGGGAGGAGCCGCACGCCGAATGGTTTGTCGGCGGGCGCATCAACGCTTCGTATAACTGCGTTGACCGGCATTTAAAAACTCATCGCAAAAATAAAGCCGCCATTATTTGGGAAGGTGAACCGGGTGAAGTCCGCACACTAACTTATCAGCAACTGCACCGGCAAGTGTCGAAATTTGCCAATGTTTTGAAAAAAACGGGCGTGAAAACGGGTGACAGAGTGGCGCTTTATATGCCGCTCGTTCCAGAACTGGCGATTGCGATGCTCGCCTGTGCACGAATTGGCGCGCCGCACACGGTGATTTTTGGCGGATTTTCGGCGGACGCGATTCGTGACCGCGTGAATGACGGCGAATGCAAATTGATCGTCACGGCTGACGGCGGCTACCGGCGCGGCGCGGAAATAAAATTGAAAGAAGTTGTCGATCAAGCCGTTTCGCAGGCGCCTTCGGTCGAAAATGTGATTGTTTTCCGGCGCACGAATTCGAAAATTAATATGCAAGCCGGGCGCGATTACTGG
>JALZOH010000269.1 GCA_030857305.1 Acidobacteriota bacterium | reverse complement strand
ATTTTCTGTTTTACTCGCCATTTTAAGCTGTTGATTTTTGGAATGGAATGCGGAGAGAGGTTATTTAAGACTTATATAATCCGCTAAAATCTGCACAAGCCTTGTTATTCGCGTTCTATACGTTTGGTGTATTGGGCAGTTTGCTGCCCAATACTCTCCCGACAAGAAGCGTCCGCATTACGTTTTCCGCACATTTTTCAAGCAGCTCCGGCGCGTTTTCAATCGCTTCGTCGAGGTCGCAAGGCTCGCGCAAAATACTGAAAATCGCATCAATACCGATTTCATAATTGTCGCGCGCGCCTTTGTTGAGGCTGCCCGCGATTGCCAGCACCGGCAAATTTCGCTCTTTCGCTCGCCGCGCCACTTCCGAAGGGATTTTGCCGTTCGGCGTTTGAAAATTGAGTCCGCCTTCCGCCGTGATGACCAAATCAGCATTTTCCAATGCTTCATCTAATTTGAAATATTTAAAAACAATGTCGAAACGCGAATGCAGTTCCGCGCCGAGCAGAGCGTGAAGTCCTGCGCCCAAACCGCCAGATGCGCCGCCACCGGGCATCTCCGCAACGTCTTTGCCCGTGTCGCGCCTTATAATTTCCGCGTAATTATCGAGCGTGTCGGACATCTCTTCGACTTGTTCGTCGGTCGCGCCTTTTTGCGGACCGAAAACCCGCGCCACGCCTTTCTCGCCGCACAGAATATTTTTGATATTGCAGGCGACATCAAACTGCACTTTATCGAGCCGCTCGTCGCGCCCGCTCAAATCAATTTTGGCGAGGTCTTTCAAACCCGTTCCGCTTCGTTCGATGTCGTCGCCATTTTCTTTCAGAAGTTTTACTCCAAAACGGCAACTTTTTTTCCGTCGTCGTCGGTGAAAATCCCGAAATGCGATTCGATTTTTCCCCCAGTCGGACCCGTCGCGGGAACTTTATAGATTTTGCCGCCGGTCGCGCTCATCATTGTCCGCGTAAAACCTTCGCCGCCGTCGCCCAAAGGCACTTCAACGATTTCCGCGTCAGGCAAAATGTTGCGGACTCCTTTGGCGATAATCTTCGCCGCATCTTCCGCGCTCAAACTTTCCTTAAAGCCCGACGGTGCAATAACAATTTTCATAGTTTTTAATAAATGGAACGCGGATGACGCGGATTCTCGCCGATTAAATACAGAATTTTTTACCATAAAACCTAAAAATTTCTTATCCGTTTTAATCCGCCTTATCCGCGTCATCCGCGTTCTATTTCTCCAGCGTTTTTATGGTAGGTGATTGGATTGTGAGAATGCAAATTATGTTACAGAAAAGTTAAGCGAAATCTCCACGCCGTTTTTTTAATGGATAAACCGCCGTTAATAATCGTCCAGATGACGAAGAGCTTTGACGTGATTGACATCGCCCCAAGTATGCAGCATCCAGCCGACGGCGGCTTCGCGCACAACACAGTTAATGCTTGCATTCCACAGTTTTGCTTTGCGAGGTGTTTCTAAAGGAAGGTCGAAAATATATCTGAACCAACCGTCAATCACACCGCCGTGCGTGACGATTGTGATAATTTGCCCGTCGTGCCGCGCGGTCAGACTTTCGAGAAAATCAGTAACGCGCAAGTAAAACTGTCGCAGACTTTCGCCATCGGGAATTACATAATCTACTCGATTTGTGAGATAGGAATTGTATTCCGCGGGATATTCGTTTTCAATCTGTTCGGCAGTCAAGCCTTGAAAAATGCCGAAATTTCTTTCGCGTAATCTTTGCTCCGGGAAGATTTTGTGATTCGTGCGGGCGGCAATATATTCGGCGGTTTCATACGCCCTGCCAAGGTCGCTCGCGTATAAAACTGTGAAAGATTCTTCGGTTAGTCGCTGCGCTAATGCCTTCGCCTGTTTGATTCCCAGTGAAGTTAAAGGGCTATCGAGCTGTCCCTGTTTTTTACCTTCGATGTTCCAGAGCGTTTCGCCGTGGCGGATGATAATCAGTTTGGTCGAAGTCATTTAAATCAATTGCGTTTTTAGATTCATTGATGTTAAATGATTGGAATTTGAAAGCGCAAACTATGATATAAAAAAGTTAAGCAAAAGTGTTGCCACAAAACTTCCGCCCTGAATCATAAAGAAGAAAATAGAAAGCGAAGGGGCGCAAGTTTAGCGGATATGAAAGTGAATAGTGGAAGCAAATCAGATTCCGTATAATTCAAAATTAAATATATTTCGTTATGGATAAGATAGTTCACATGAAAAAAAATAATTTTAGCAGCAGCATTAATTCTTTCACCTCTGTGTTATAACGTCGCTCTTGGGTGCGGTTGTCACACTATTGGGATGAATCCGACCCAAATTAAATCCGCACGGCTGAGAGCTTTTGATAGCGCAGCCGCAGTCTTTTCCGGTGAAGTTATCGAACTAGCGCCGAATAAAGCCAAATTAAGT
Source organism: Acidobacteriota bacterium (assembly GCA_030857305.1). Classification (GTDB taxonomy): domain Bacteria; phylum Acidobacteriota; class Blastocatellia; order Pyrinomonadales; family Pyrinomonadaceae. Next base: position 1,867 of record JALZOH010000269.1, on the reverse strand, counting down.
CGGCTAAATTCGGGCGTTGGTAAAAGCAACACAAATTAGAAAATTACCGGAAATTTTACAAGCAAAATAGAAGGAGTTTTATGGATACAGAAACCATTGTCAGCTTGCTTTACGTTTTCGTGCTGGCGGCATTTTTGGGTTATCTGGTTATCTCGAAAGTTCCGCCGCTTCTGCACACGCCTTTGATGTCGGCGACCAACGCGATTTCGGGAATTTCGCTGGTCGGCTCGATTGTTCTGGCTGGTTCGCAGCACGACCGAATCAGCACGATTTTGGGCGTGATTGCTGTGATTTCCGCTACGATAAATGTTGTCGGCGGTTTTATGATAACCGACCGGATGCTCAGAATGTTTCAAGATAAAACCGGAAAGAAAGATAAAACTTGAAAATGCAAATTCCGTATTTAATCGAAATCACCTATCTCGTCGCGTCCGTTTTGTTTATCTACGGCTTAAAGGCGATGAGTCATCCGACGACGGCGCGGCGCGGGATGAACGCGGCGGCAGTCGGAATGATGGCGGCGATTGTCGGAACATTGTTGCATCGTGAAATCGTTTCTTACCAATGGATTATCATCGGTCTGGTAATCGGTTCGCTCATCGGTGCAGCAATGTCAATTTGGATGCCGATGACCGCGATGCCGCAGCGAACCGCGCTATCGCACGCTTTCGGCGCACTCGCTGCAACGATTGTCGGAATCGCTGAATTTTATCGTTACAGCGGCGAATTGACCTCTTTTAAGATGACTGCAATCGGTTTTGAAGTCTTGTTCGGCGGCATCACGGTTACGGGAAGTTTAATCGCTTTTGCCAAGCTCCAGGGACTCATTCGCGGAACGCCGGTTACTTACAAAGGGCAAAACATCGTCAACATTTCTCTGTTCGTTGCGGCTGTCGGTATTTTTGTTTATCTGATTTTCTTTCCGGTCGGAATACTATTTTATGTGTTGGTCGGAATGGCGTTTTTGTTCGGCGTTTTGCTCGTGTTGCCGATTGGCGCGGCTGATATGCCGGTCGTGATGTCGCTGATGAATTCTTACGCTGGACTTGCTTCGGCGGCGACGGGCTTTGCGCTCAACAATAAGGTTTTGATTATCGCCGGAACGCTCGACGGTTTTTCCGGCTTGATTCTTTCGATTTTGATGTGCCGCGCGATGAATCGTTCGATAACGAACGTCTTGTTCGGCGCGTTCGGCGCGGTGGGAACTGAAGAAACGCAGGTTGAAGGAACGATGCGCGAAATCTCGGTTGATGATGTCGCCGTGCAGATGGCTTATGCGCGTCAGGTCGTTTTCGTTCCCGGCTACGGAATGGCGACGGCGCAGGCGCAACACGCTCTGCGCGAACTTGCCGACACGCTCGAAAAGCGCGGCGTTTCGGTCAAATACGCAATTCATCCTGTTGCGGGCAGAATGCCTGGACATATGAACGTGCTGCTCGCCGAAGCCAACGTGCCGTATTCACTGCTCTATGAACTCGAACAGGTTAATCCTGAAATGCCGACCACCGATGTCGCCGTTGTCGTCGGCGCAAACGACACCGTAAATCCAGATGCAAGAGATAATCCAAAGAGCGCGATTGCCGGGATGCCGATTATCGAAGTTGACCGCGCTACACAGGTAATTGTTCTTAAACGAGGACAAGGAAAGGGTTTTTCCGGCATCGAAAATCCGTTGTTTTTCAAATCAAACACGGCGATGCTTTACGGGGACGCGAAAGATTCTTTAGCAAAATTGACAACTGCGATTCAACAAACCTGATGCGTTTCAAAAGCTCTTTTTTGTTACATTTTTCTTGATAAAAACTTAAAACTTTCGTAATCTTTAAGATACTTTCTTCCAATTGTTAAAATGTGCGGTATTCTAAAC
>JALZOH010000268.1 GCA_030857305.1 Acidobacteriota bacterium | reverse complement strand
GGCGACATTGTTTGGTTAAATCTAACTCCACAAAGCGGACGCGAACAATCAGGAAGAAGACCTGTCTTAGTTTTGTCACCGAAGTCCTATAATCAAAAAGTTGGATTAGCATTGATTTGTCCGATTACAAATCAAGCGAAGGGTTACGCTTTCGAAGTAGAAATTCCGCGAGGCTTGCGCATTAAAGGCGTAATTTTATCCGACCACGTAAAAAGCGCTGATTGGCAAACAAGAAACATTGAATTTATTTGCCGTGTTAATGAATTGATTATCGAAGAAGTTGTAGAAAAAATTGAAACTCTTCTTAAAATCTAACTTGAATCAACAATTTTCAGAATTCGACATTAAAATGACGCGGCGAGCGTTGGAACTCGCGGCTCGCGGCGTCGGACAAGTCAGTCCGAGTCCGCTGGTCGGTTGCGTTATTGTCAATGAAACCGGCGAAATTGTCGGCGAAGGTTGTTACATTTATGACAAAATCATTCACGCCGAAGTTTTGGCTTTGCAGCAATCAGACGGGCAGGCAAAAGGCGGAACGGCTTATGTCTCGCTTGAACCGCACGCGCATCACGGCAGAACAAAACCCTGCACCGAGGCTTTAATCGAAGCCGGAATAAAAAGAGTGTTTTCGCCAATCGAAGATCCGAATCCACTTGTCTCTGGCAAAGGTTTTAAAGTTCTGCGCGAAAAAGGAATTGAAGTAGTGACAGGAATTTTAGCGGAAGAAGCCGCCCGGCAAAACGAAAAATTTATCCACTGGCACAAAACCGGCAGACCGTTTGTGCATTTGAAAATGGCAACTTCGCTTGACGGACACATCGCCACGCGCACCGGTGATTCGCGGGGCATAACCGGCGAAGAGTCGCTCAAAAAAGTTCATGAACTACGCCACGAATATGATGCAATTCTAATCGGCGCAAACACCGCAACGGTTGATAATCCGAGTTTGACTGACAGAAGCGGAAAAAATCGCCGCCGCAAACTCGTGCGCGTCGTGCTTGATAATTCACTGCGTATTTTGCCGAACTCACAGCTTGTTTTAACTGCTAAAGAAACGCCGATCATCGTTTTTACCGACAACGAAACGGAGGAAAAAGCAAAATTATTAAAAGATGAAGGCGTTGAAGTCATACGTATTGCCGAAGGCGGCAGAAATCTGTTAGGCGTTTTACAGGAATTCGGAAAGCGTGATTTACAAAGCGTTCTGGTCGAAGGCGGAACAAAAATCGCGGGCGCGTTTTTCGACGCCAAACTGATTGATAAAGTAACGTTTTTCATTGCGCCGATAATCATTGGTGGACGAGATGCGCCGACGGCAATTGGCGGACAAGGCGCGCAACAACTTTCAAGCGCCATGCGTCTTCGAAACACCGAAATAACACATCACGGCAAAGATATTGAAATTACAGGCTACCCCTTTTTTAGTGGTAAACGGTAAGTGGTAAGTGAAAAGTTTTTAATAACGTTTATATTAGAATTTCAGAATGCTGCCTAAAAAGAAACACTTACCACTTACCACTTACCGTTTACCACTACCGAAAAAGTCTTTCGGTCAAAATTTCCTCGCTGACCATAATTACATCGCAAAAATAATTTCCGCTCTTAATCCACAAGCAAATGAAACAATAATTGAAATCGGCGCGGGACGCGGGGCGTTAACCGAAAAATTAATTGAAAGCGACGCAAACATTATCGCCATTGAACTTGACCGCGATTTGATTCCGCGACTACAAAAGGAATTCGGACATTATGAAAACTTTCAACTTGTTGCATCAGATGCGCTTAAAGTTGATTTTAAAACTTTACACTTAATTCCTGACTCTCGACTCACGACTAAACTTGTCGCCAATCTTCCTTTTTACATTTCAACTGCGATTCTACAAAAACTTATTGAACAGCGGAGCAACTTCTCGGAAATGGTGTTAATGCTGCAACGCGAGGTTGTTGACCGAATTACTGCCAAAGAAGGAAAAAAGGAGCGCGGATTTTTGAGCGTTTTGGTTCAGGCATATTTAAAAGTTGAAAAACTTTTTGATGTGCCGCCCACAGCTTTTCGTCCCGTTCCTAAAGTATGGAGCTCGGTGGTTCGTCTCTTGCCGTTGAAAAACGACGCAATGTTTATAAAAGACGAAAAATTATTCAGAGAATTAATCAGCGCGGGATTCGTGCAAAAGCGAAAAACGATTTTGAACAATCTAAAAAACGCACCGCTTGAATTGAGAGAAAATTTTGGTGATATTGAGAAATTTCTCGGCACTTGCCACATTGACCCGCAACGTCGCGCGGAAACTTTAACTCTTGAGGAATGGAGAAACTTATATAATTTCTTAACCTGAGCAGTGAATTTATATTTATGCTAAAATTTCTGGTTAAATTAAAAACGAAAAGTTGGGAAAATAGTGAACAAAATTGAAATAATACCTCTCGGAGGAATTGGTGAATTTGGAATGAATTGTATGGGAATTCGGTGCGGCGACGAAATGATTGTCGTTGATGCCGGAATGGGATTTCCGGAAGAAACTCCGTTTGGCGTAGATATTTCGATACCGAATTTTGAATTTTTAGAACAATATGCCGGTGATTTAACCGCGCTCATTTTAACGCACGGACACGAAGACCACATCGGTGCGCTGCCTTATTTTTTGAAGAAATTTAATTTGCCCGTTTACGGCTCGCGCTTTACCTTGGCGCTGGCTGAAAAAAGACTCGGCGAACACAGAATGCTCGATGAAGTTTTGCTTCACAGAGTCGAAGCAAACGACATCTCCCAAATTGGAAACTTTACAATTGAATATATTAACGCTTCGCATTCTTTAGTCGAATGCTTTTCGCTAGCAATAAAAACGCCGGTTGGGACAATTATTCACACGGGCGATTATAAAATTGATGAAACGCCCGTCATCGGTAAGCCTTACGACTTGAAAACTTTAAAAAAGTACGCGGACGAAGGCGTTTTAGCACTGCTTTCGGATTCAACAAATGCTGCGGTCGCCGGTAGAACGCCTTCGGAAACAGATGTTATTCCGGCGTTTGAAGAAATTTTCGCAACCACCGACGGAAGAATTATTGTTTCGACATTTTCTTCATCCCTCCATCGCCTGCAAGTTGTGTTCGACGTCGCCCGCGCATTTGATAGAAAAGTATCCGTCATCGGGCGTTCAATGCAGAAAAACGTTGAACTTGCCAGCGATATGGGACTGCTTAAAATACCGCATAACACGCTCGTCGAACTCGGCGAATCGCGCTCGCTCTACCCGGATGAAATTGTTTATCTGGTAACCGGTTCACAGGGTGAATCGCGCGCCGCCCTGTGGAATATGGCGACTTCAAGTTTCAAGGGTTTGGAGATTGAAAAAGGCGATACGGTTATTCTTTCCGCTCGTATTATTCCGGGCAATGACCGGGCGATTTCACGTTTAATCGGACAAATTTACAAGCGCGGCGGTAATATCATCGAAGAAAAACGTCGCTTGATACACGTTTCGGGACACGCTTCGCAGGAAGATATAAAAATTATGACCGAAACAGTTCAGCCAAAGTTCGTCGTTCCGATTCACGGCGAATACCGGATGCTTTTCCGCCACCGGGAATATATCAAAAATCACATTGCTGGTTACACGGATGAAAACGTCATTCTCATTGAAAACGGCGATGTTTTTGAATTGGAAAGCAATAGCGCGCGCGTTGTAGAAAAAAATGATATCGGAAAGATATTTATTGACGAAACTGCCTCCGACGAGATTGATTATGAAATTGTCCGCGAACGAAAAAAACTGGCGGGTAACGGTTTGATAACTATGGTGGTCGCAATCGATAAGGAAACAAAAAAATTAAAGAGCGAGCCGCAAATCACTGTTCAGGGAATGGCTGGAATTGACCCGCTCAACGGGTTTTTGCAAAATGCCAGAGATACGATTTCCGATGCGGTGGCGGGAATGAAGCGCGAAGATTTTTTTGATAAAAACTTTGCCAAAGAAGTTTTGCGTGTTCATCTGAAGCGTTTTACTCAACAGGAGACCGGAGCAAAGCCCGTGATTATTTCATCGATTGTTGAAGTTTAGAAATGAATCCAATCGAATTGTTAAAAAACGCTCGAGTAGAAGTAGCGCCCGAAACATTTTTTCTCGTTTCTCTGCCGCACAAAGATTGGCTGAAACTTCTCGAAAATCCCGAACTTTCTCCGCGAATGACCGCACCATTTATGATTTTTCGTGATCAATGGGAAGTAACGCTCCTGCTTGACGATATTGACTTCAGCACAATTGGTTACGCGATTCGGGACGCAAAA
>JALZOH010000267.1 GCA_030857305.1 Acidobacteriota bacterium | reverse complement strand
GAATATAACCACTACAAACAGTTTGGGCATTATTAGTGGTTTAGTTTTGGGCAAACCTCTGGGCATCACGCTTTTGAGTTTCGCTGCGGTCACAATCGGCATTTGCCGGCTTCCGCTCGATTTGAATTGGCGGCACATTTTCGGCGCGGGAATTCTTGGCGGCATCGGTTTTACGATGTCAATTTTTATTACAAATCTGGCTTTCGTCGGAAACGCAGACACGATAAACACTTCAAAAATGGCGATTCTGCTGGCTTCGCTCGCGGCGGGAACAATCGGTTTTCTGTGGCTGAAGCTGCTCGGTAAACCCGAAGAATCGGATGAGGATATAGAGACGATGGATTTTCAGACAACTGAAGTATAAAGATAATTGGTCAAAATAAAAACGCTTTACTTGATTGCAGTTGTCGTTAATGTTCAAATAATTTTATGGCTATTATCGATAATCTTCGTTTTGATAACACTTACGCGCGCCTTCCGGAAGTTTTTTACCGGCGCGTGAAACCGACGCCACTGCCCGCGCCGTATCTGGTGAGTTTTAATGATAAAGCGGCGGAATTGATTGGGCTTGACGCGAGCGAATCCGCCAAGCCGGAATTCGTCGAGTATTTTACCGGCAATAAACTTCTACCGGGCAGCGAACCGATTTCCGCTATTTACGCCGGTCATCAATTCGGCACATTTGTTCAGCAGCTCGGTGACGGACGCGCGATTCTGCTCGGCGAAGCAGTCAACGAACGAGGCGAGCGATTCGATATTCAATTGAAGGGCGCGGGGATGACTCCTTTTTCGCGGATGGGCGACGGACGCGCTGTTCTGCGCTCGACGATTCGTGAATATCTTTGTTCTGAGGCAATGCACGCGCTTGGCATTCCAAGTTCGCGCGCGCTCTGCATAACGGGAAGCGATGCTCCCGTTTACCGTGAGACAGTGGAAACCGCCGCCGTTTTAACCAGACTTGCACCGACACACGTTCGCTTCGGTTCATTCGAGTTATTTTATTATCGCGGACAGTACGACCGTGTGCGCGAACTTGCCGATTATGTGATTCGAGAATTTTATCCGCAATTTGCTGAACAGGAAGACAAATACCTACAATTTTTGCGCGAAATTGTCGGGCGCACCGCTCGCCTGATTGCCGAGTGGCAAGCCGTCGGTTTTGCGCACGGCGTAATGAACACGGACAATATGTCAATCATCGGTTTGACGATTGATTATGGTCCATTTGGTTTTCTCGATGAATTTGACGCCGGTTTTATCTGCAATCATTCGGATTACGGTGGGCGCTACGCCTTTGACCAACAGCCGAATGTCGCGCTTTGGAATCTTTACAAATTGGCTCAGACGCTTGTTCAACTCATTGAAGTTGAACAGGCGGAAGAAGTTTTAGGTGAATACCAAACGATTTTCACCGAAAGATTTATCAAACTGATGCGCGGCAAATTGGGTTTGCAAACCGAAGATGCCGAGGATTCCGAACTAATTTCCGGCTTGTTTGAGATTTTGCAAAACAACGCCATTGATTACACAGGTTTCTTTCGCCGTCTCGGTGATTTCAAAAAAGAGGCGAACGATAAAAACCAATTGTTGCAGGGAATGTTTATTGACCCGCGAAGTTTCGATGATTGGGCGGAAACTTACCGCGCCCGACTTATTGAAGAAACGAGCATTGACGCGGAACGACGAGCCTTGATGATGCTTGTTAATCCGAAATTTGTGCTTCGCAATCACATCGCGCAAGCAGCAATCGAAAAGGCGCAGGCAGGCGATTTTTCGGAAACAAACACACTGCTCGCAGTTCTGCAAAAACCTTTTGAAGAGAATGCGGAAATGGAACGCTTCGCTGCGCCGCCGCCGGAAGCTAGCCAGCGAGTAGCCGTTAGTTGTTCGTCATAATAATAGGTAGATAAAAACGCCGCCCTTTGCCCTGAAAACTTCTACTTGCGGTTTTGCTTCAGCATTGCTTCGCGCCGCGCTTTAAATTCGGTTCCGGGTTTCCATTCGGGATAATTTTTTCCTTGCGCAACACGGTAGCCGACTAGCGCGAGCAATTGGGCATCTTCGATTGCACCCGCCAAATCCCAATCCGGTTTTATTTCGTCGGAGACTTTATGATAATCGCGCGCGGTGTATTCGTTACGCTTTTGTTCGCTGTAGCCGTTGGGTTTGCCGATGAATTCTTCGCCCGAATCAGTATAGAGCGCCGGGACGCCCAGCTTGGAAAACTCAAAGTGATCGGAACGGTAAAAATAACCTTTTTCCGGTTCAGCATCGGGTTTAACAACGCGCCCTTTTTCCGCCGCCGCTTCCGCCAGCATATCGTCGAGCGTCGAATTGCCGAAACTGACGCTGATAATATCGCGCGTTCGTCCCCATTGATTGATGCCGTCCATATTGATGTTGGCAAGCGTTTTTTCCAGCGGATAAAGCGGATTGGTCGCGTAATATTTTGCGCCGAGCAGTCCTTTTTCTTCGGCGGTGACGGCGAGAAATATTATCGAACGCTTTGGCGCGGGCTTCATTTTTGAAAACGCTTCGGCAATTTCAAGCAAAGTTGCCGTGCCCGAAGCGTTATCGAGCGCGCCGTTAAATATCTGGTCGCCTTTGAGCGTTTCGTCGCGTCCCAGATGATCCCAGTGTGCGCTGTAAACCACATATTCATTTTTCAATTTCGGGTCGGAGCCTTCGAGCCTTGCGACGACATTTTGCGAATCAATCTGACGTAATTTATTCTGCAAAGAAAAATTCGCTTTGGCATTAAGCGGGACGGGTTTGAAATTTTTGCTCGTCGCCGCTTTTTTCAGAGCGTCAAAATCCGAGCCGCCTGCCGCAAACAATTCTTTAGCTTTGTCGAGCCGCATCCACGATTCGACCGCGACGCGCCCCATATTTTTATCCGCGCTCGTAATATCAAAATTCTCGCGCCCCCAGCTGCCTGAAACAACTTCGTACGGGTAACCGGCAGGTCCGGTTTCGTGAACGATGATGCACGCCGCCGCGCCTTTCTCCGAAGCGATTTCATACTTATATGTCCAGCGTCCGTAATAAGTCATCGCGCGACCTTTGAACATTTTCTCGTCCAATTTCGACGCGTCAGATGGGTCGGGAACCGCCGGATCATTAATCAGCATCACGACGGTTTTGCCGCGCACATCCAAGCCTTTGTAATCGTCCCAACCGTATTCGGGCGCGACCACGCCGTAGCCGACAAAAACCACGTCCGAGTTTTCGACTTTCACATCCGGCACATAGCGACGCGAAACCCCAACATATTCATCGGGAGATTTCAAGTCGATTCGTTTTCCGCCCGCTTCAAAATATGCCTTCGGCTGTGCTGTAAAACCGGCGAGCGGAACTTTTTGCGTGTATGTGCCGTTTGGATTGCCGGGTTTGAGTCCTAAACGCTTGAACTGCTCAACCAAATAATTAACCGTCAATTCTTCGCCGCGCGTGCCCGGAGCGCGACCTTCGTATTCGTCCGAAGCGAGAGCTTTTGTGTGACGCATTAAATCATCGCTCGTGATAGTTTCAAGCGCCGATTTTATTTTATCGTCGGACATTTTCGCGCCGCTCATATTTTGTGTTTGCGCCGTGCGCGAGATGCCGAGCGTCAAGAATACGCCGGTAATAGCGAAAACGATTAATAATTTTTTCATTGCTTTTTCTCCTGTCTTTCTTTTCTGAAATTTATTGCTCTTTCCATTCCGGGATGCGTCCCGGCGTGTGTGGCGCGCCCGCCGCTTCCATCGCTTTTTCTAAACGGTTGAGGTCAACTTCAATGAGCGTTCGCAGCTGTGCCAAAACCTGCTCAAATTCCTGCGCGGCAACTCCGTATTGGGCGACATGCGTTCCGGTTGGGCGGGCAATTGCCATCCGTTGTTCGCCGATAATCTGGGAAACGCGGTCATTAATTGACGGCGGCGTGTTTTGATTGCGGGCTTGCTGTGCCGGGTCACCGCGCAATGCTCGCAGAATTTCATTGACGCGGCGGTCAATTGCCGAAGCATCATCGAGCAGTTTATCACCCGCCGACGGTGTGTCGAGCAGAGCGCGGCGGATTGCCGTTAGGCGCGGTTTAAGCGAGTTTGAAGTTTCCAGAGCGCCCGAAACCGCCCTCTGAAGACGCGCGACTTTCTGCTGAAATTCAAGTAACGCCGCGCGGTCTGCTCCCGAAAGGCTTGATTGTCCTTCAGCAACAACGTTGAAAGTTTGTGGCGTAGAGAGCTGAGTTAAAACACCGCCAACTCGCTTGGCAATTGAAACTTTATATGCGCCGGGCATCACGAGTGG
>JALZOH010000266.1 GCA_030857305.1 Acidobacteriota bacterium | reverse complement strand
CTTTCATTCCTAATGCGCCAAACATAACCAGCGCGGGAACAATCAAAAATCCGCCTCCAACGCCTAAAAATCCGGTCAGAACGCCGACTCCGAATCCCGCCAAAATCGCTTTCCAGACGCTTAAAACTTGTTCGACTTCAATAATTCCGGCATTTGATTTTCGGCGCAGCATCAAAACGGCAATCACCAGCATCAGCGTCGCAAACGTCATCAGCAAAGCCGCAGGCGACAAAAGGCGTGTCAAAGGCGAACCGAGCAGCGCGCCGACAACGCCCGCCGCGCCGAAAATCAAACCCGTTTTCAATCGCACCGTTCCGCGCCGGTAATGCAAAAACGAACCGACCAAACTCGTCGCGCCGACAACCGCCAGCGACATTCCGACGGCTGCGTGAGCTTCGACACCAAGCACATAAACAAGGACGGGAACGGTGATTATCGAACCGCCGCCGCCGATGAGTCCGAGCGACAAGCCAATCAAACCGCTCAAAACCAAGCCTAAAATCAGAAATATATTCACGATATTTTCTCTAGGCTTTTTGCGAGGTCGTTTCGCAAACTGCGCCGGTTGTCTTGTTCCACGGCATTTTCGCCAGCATCATCGCCATTCCGCAGGTATCCGTCACCGCCGCGAAAACCAAACCCGCGCCGACAAATGCCGACAGCGCGATAAAATACTGATGCAAAAGCAGCGATAAAACCACGCCGAGAACGACCAGCGAACCGGCGGCAAAACGAACCTGCCGTTCTAAAGACCAGACTTTCGACGCGCCTTTCACCGTCGGCAAATTCGCGCTTTCCCAAGCCAGCATTCCGCCTTCGATAACGTGAACGTCACCGAAACCTCTTTTGATCAATTTTTCAGCCGCCTGTTTCGCCCGATTTCCCGAACGGCACATCAGATAAACCGGCTGCGAGCGGTCAATTTCTTCTATTTGTCGTTCAAAATTTGAAAGCGAAACGAGTTTCGCCTGCTGAATTTTCTCAGTCTCGAATTCGCTGTATTCGCGCACGTCAACTATCTGACAAGCGCCGCCGTTTATCAATTTGTTTATTTCCTGAACGCTCGTTTGTTTTATCATTTTTTCTGCCTTGCCAATTTATTCTGCCGAGTTGTATAATTAAATTCTAAATCAACTATATTCTTATGTAGTTATATTGTCAAGTATGTCGAAACAGAAAAAGTGGGAAATGTCGCCCGAAGCGTTAAATTTGGTGGCGGAAAGATTTAAGATTTTAGCCGAACCCTTGCGACTGCGGATTTTGCAGGCGTTGGAAGACGGCGAGCGCAGCGTCACGGAAATTACCGCGGCGGTCGAATCAACCCAGCCGAACGTCAGCAAACACCTGAAAACTTTGCAGGACGCTGGCTTGCTGGCGCGGCGGCAGGAGGGTAATACGGTTTTTTACGCGATTGCCGACGAAAGTGTATTTGCACTGTGCGATGTTGTTTGCGCGAGTTTGAAAGCGCGTCTGGCAACTCAGAGCGCGATTTTCAAAGGTTGATTTCGGACAAGTTATGTTTAGCCAAAAGCATTATTGAGGAAGACATAATCAACCAACCCGGCGAAAAAACACAAAGTTAAATCTTAATCTTTCTACCTTGCCGATGTATTGAACTTTTCCTGTTCCGTTTTTGACCGTAGGGTAAATTTCACTCGATTTTAATTCGTCGGGCAAAAATTTGACGCCTTCGGGAAAGATTTTCAGCAGTTCGCTTTTGAAAACTCGCTTTTTTCGACCGCGTCTAAAACAATCAAACATAATTCTTCTTTTGTGCCTGACAATTTTCTTGGTCTCTGTGTTATTTGGCTATTAACCGCATAACGATTTTGTTTCCATTTCATCGGCGGTTTAGAGAATCTTTCAATGTGGAATCAGCACTTTGGCGTTGGTAATCCTAGCCGATGTCGGCGTAACAATTTTGGTTATTCTGAACAGTTTGCGGCTCTTACGCTTCACCGAAAAATAGATTTGACGGGAAAAATTCAGTAAGCACTTGACTCTGTATTCGACTACGGGGTTTATCATATTATTGTTGACTTATAATGGTTGACTAAAATAAGAAGCTACGGCTCTAATAAGGAGAAAATAGAAATGGCATTAAAAGAAGGTGAAGTCTATCGTTGCACGGATGCACAGTGCGGCTGCGAAATTACGGTCACGAAAGGTGCGCCGCCTAGTTGCAAAGGGCAGGAACAACCGCGTTGCTGCTGCGGCAAAACGATGGAGAAAGTGTCTGGCTAAACACTGAGGCGGAGATGGCGATTGTTATGACACGCTCATCTCCGCTTTTAAAAAGATAAGGCAAAAATATTTTAATTTTAGAAAGAATCAGTGAAAACAGCGCGAAAACAAAATAATTTTAACCAAACGGTTATGCCGCGGCGCTCTTCGCTTAAAATCGGTGAGGTGTCGCTGGCTTCGGGCATCGGCATCGAGGCTTTGCGTTTTTATGAGCGAAGCGGAATTTTGGGGAAACCGGCACGGACGGCAAGCGGTTATCGCCTTTACGATGCGGATGTGCTTGACCGCTTGGCTTTTATCAAAAAAGCGCAGACACTCGGTTTTTCGCTTGACGAAATTCGGCGCATCATTGCCGAAAGTAAAACGGGAGAATGCCCTTGCGAAGAAGTGCGCGAGATTGTGCGACGGCGTTTGCAGGAACTCGACGAGCGTTTGCGGGAAATGCGCCGCTACCGCAAAGAACTAGCTGCCACGCTCTTCGTGTGGGACGAGCAAGGCACGGCGGCGGGCGATATTTGCGGTTTGATTGAGGGAACACAGATGAAATCCCATCAGCCTGCCGCGTCCATTATGAGCAGGAAAAGTAATCCGAAGGCAAAGAAGAAAAATGATGACATATAAATTCGAGGAATATTTATCGATTAAAAAGGCATCTAACTTGCATATTCCTAAATCTGCTTTTTTCTTAATCTAAAGCGTATTTGTGAAAGTAAATAAACATTGACAAGCGTTTTTCGGTGGTATAATGTTTGATTGAATATGATGAAGCGGCTGGCAGTTCTAATTTTTATTTTCCTAATCGGCGGTAACGCGCTGACCGGAACGCCCGTTTACGCCCAAAAATCAGAAATGATGAAATGCTGTAAATCCGCTTTCAAATCGGGCGACCCCGACCGGATTTCCGCCGCTAAACTTTGCTGCGCCGTCAATTGTCCGCAATCGGGCGCGACGACAACCACGACAATGAGCGTTCAAATGACGCAATTTGTCCCGCTTATTTTCAGTTTTTTCAACTTTGCCTTTCAAAAGCGAACAATTTCGCCGAAATCTTCAAAACGTCTTTTTGACCAAGCGGAACTATCTCCGCCGAATTCTCCACCCGTCTATCTCCGACATTCCGCGTTTCTAATTTAACCAACTACAGCCGAAGTGTGTCTGTTCGCCGCTTTTTCGAGTAAAGAGGCGAATAATGCTATGCGCCGAAGTGTGTTTAAAAACCGCTTTGCGAAGCGCGTTAATTTCTAATTTCAACCAAAAGTGAGGAAAAATTATGTCCAAATATATTTTAGTTTTCAGTCTTGTCGTTTTATCTATTATCGCCGTTGCCTGCGGCTCAAATTCAAACAATACCGCTCCCGGTAAAACAATTAAAAGTGGTCCGGCGGGAAACAATTTGACCGCCACAATTTCAAACGCCGACGGTGTTCTCAAAAAAGGTCAGCAGGAATTTACTTTGACTTTCACCGACGCTTCCGGCAAGCCGGTAGATGTCGGGGCGGTCGGTTTAAACAATAATATGCCGGCGATGGGTTCGATGCCGGTGATGAATAACGCGGCGACTTTTACCACCACGAACACGCCGGGAGTTTATCGCGGCAAAGTGGATATTGAAATGGCGGGCGAATGGCAATCGCAAATCAGTTACGAGGGTCCTGCCGGAAAAGGTAAATTCACTTTGCCCGTCACGGTGCAATAGTTTCAATTAGCAATAGCAGCGGCAATTGGCAGTCGAGCAATTTCTGCCAATTGCCGATTGCTGCTGCCAACTTAAATATTATGATTCACAAACTAATCGAGTGGTCGCTAAAAAATCGCATTATCGTCATTGCGCTATTTATCGGGCTGGCAGGAGCGGGCTACTGGGCTTTAATTCACACTCCGATTGATGCGATTCCAGACCTTTCGGACAATCAGGTAATCGTTTTTACCGATTGGGCGGGACGCTCGCCGCAGGAAGTCGAAGACCAGGTTACATATCCGCTGGTCACGAATCTGCAAGGGCTTCCCGGCGTGCGTGTCGTGCGGGCAAGTTCGGCGTTCAGCTTCTCGATGATTAACATTATTTTTG
>JALZOH010000265.1 GCA_030857305.1 Acidobacteriota bacterium | reverse complement strand
GCAAACGGTCAAACTTGTACCGACATTGGAGTTTCTGAAGACGGAACGAATGCCGTTAATACATCGCTCCAACTTCAAGGCAGCGGAACAACCTACGGCAACTTTACATGGTCGGCGCCAATCACTCAAACAAGAGGTTCCGTCAATACAGGACAGACTTTTACCGGCGCCGCCGGTGGTGGTATAACCCTTTCAATTAACGACGTCACCAAAGCTGAGGGAAATTCCGGCACGACAATTTTTACTTTCACCGTAACACTTTCGGTTCCAGCGCCGGCGGGCGGCGTAACTTTTAACATTACTACCCAAGACGGCACGGCAACTGCTGCCGGAGGCGATTATGTCGCCAAAAGTTTAACTGCTCAGACAATTCCGCAAGGCGCGACGACTTTTACATTTGATGTGACTGTCAATGGCGACACGACCACCGAGCCGAATGAAACATTTTTTGTCAATATCACAAATGTCACCGGCACGGGCGTCACCGTTAATGATGGGCAAGGCACCGGAACGATTACCAATGACGACATCGTTGCAACTCCGATCAATCAAATTCAAGGCACCGGTACAACATCACCGCTGGCTGGAACTTCCGTGACGACGACCGGAATTGTCACGGCTCGCATTAGCAGCGGCTTTTTCATCCAGACACCCGATGCAAATGTTGATGCTAATTCGGAAACTTCTGAAGGTATTTTCGTTTTTACGTCTTCTCCGCCACCGGCGGATGCAGCTGTCGGTAATTTGGTTCAAGTAACCGCAACGGTAACCGAATTCATTCCCAGCCAAGAGCCGGGCAGCGCGCCTTTAACCGAATTGACTTTTGCTACGACAAGTTTGCTTTCAACGGGAAACCAGCTTCCCGCCCCAATCGTGTTAACTGCAGCTGAAACTACTGATGCTTCGGAAACATCCAATCCGCTCGACACACTCGAAGAATATGAGGGAATGCGTGTCCAAGTTAATTCTTTAACAGTTGTCTCGCCAACCGGCGGCAACGTCAACGAATCAAATGCGACGGCAACTTCAAACGGTTTATTCTTCGGCGTCGTAACCGGCGTTCCGCGTCCGTTCCGCGAACCGGGCATTGAATTCAACAACCCTGTTCCTACTCCGATGCCGGTAAATGTTCCGCGTTTTGATACCAATCCGGAACGTCTGCGAATTGTCAGCAACGCTCAACCCGGCGCGCCGGTAATCAATGTCACGACCGATGCTACGGTAACAAATCTGATCGGAGTTTTGCACTACGCTTTCCGTACATACACAATTTTTCCAGACCCCTCGCCTGCACCATCCGTCAGCGGAAATATTTCAGCGATTCCTGTTCCGGCTCCGGCGGCAACCGATTTTACCGTTGCCAGCTTCAACCTGGAGCGTTTTTTCGATACGGTGAATGATCCGGGAATCGGTGAACCCGTTTTAACTCAAGCGGCATTCGGTAATCGCTTGAATAAGGCTTCGCTGGCGATTCGGAATATCTTGCAAACGCCGGATGTGTTGGGCGTAATTGAACTTGAGAATCTTGCGACACTACAAACACTGGCAGCTAAAATTAACGCAGACGCTATCGCCGCCGGTCAGCCAAATCCGAATTACACGGCTTATTTGCAGGAAGGCAATGATGTCGGCGGAATCGATGTCGGTTTTCTGGTCAAATCAGCAAAGATAACTGTCATTAACGTAACTCAGTTCGGTAAAGATAGTACTTACATTAATCCTAATGACGGCACGTCAGACCTGCTCAATGATCGACCACCGCTTCGTCTGCAGGCAACCGTTCAAGACGTCAATAATCAGCCGTTTGCCTTTACAGTGATTGTCAATCATCTACGCTCATTGAGCGGAGTTGACGACCCGACACCAAGCGGCACCGGCACGGAAGGCGGACGAGTTCGCGCCAAACGCCGCGCCCAAGCCGAATATCTGGCAAATCTTGCGCAGGGCTGTCAAACAGGGAATACGACCGTTTGTCCCGGCACAACGGCGACTGAGCGCCTCATCTTAGTCGGCGATTTTAACGCTTTTCAGTTTAATGATGGCTTTGTCGATTCAATCGGCACGATCAGAGGCGCGCCGACTCCGCCCGACCAAGTTGTGCTGCCTTCGAGCGATTTAGTTAGTCCTAATTTAATCAACCTCGTCGATCCGATGCCTTTCGCCCAAATTACTACAAATCAAGCATATTCATTTTTGTTTGACGGCAACGCGCAGGTTCTTGATCATATTTTGATTACGCAAAATCTATTATCAAGATTCAAGGACTTTCAATATGCGCGGCTCAATGCGGATTTTCCCGAAATTTTCCGTAACGACCCGAATCGTCCCGAGCGTATTTCCGACCATGACGCGCCGGTTGCATACTTTTCGCTGCTTGCGCCAAAGCGCCGAAGATTTTTTAACATATTTTATTAATGCCGGAATTACGCAATCTGACATCACAAGTCGTGCTCAAAAAGCGATTAGAAGACGGTAATGAAAAGCGCACAACCGTTTCGTTTTATCAGTATCACCTGATTGAAAATCCGCCGCAGTTTCGGGATGAAATTTACAAAAACCTGGAAAGGTTGCGCGTGTTAGGGCGAATCTATATTGCGAGCGAAGGCATCAACGCGCAAATCAGTGTTCCGGAAAAAAACTTCCAAGCCTTTAAAGATTATTTGTATTCGATAGATTTTTTAAGCGGCGTGCGGTTGAACATCGCGGTTGAAGATGACGGGAAATCCTTCTGGGTTTTAAGTGTCAAGGTGCGAAAAAAAATTGTCGCCGACGGCATTGATGACCCGAATTTTTCGATGCAGCGCAAAGGCGATTATGTGAATGCCGAAGAATTTAACGCGCTCGTCGAAAACCCCGAAACGATTGTCGTTGATATGCGAAACTATTATGAATACGAAGTCGGACATTTTGAAAATGCGCTCGAAGTGTCATCGGATACGTTCCGCGAACAATTACCGATGGCGGTTGAAATGCTTTCCGATAAACAAGACCGCAACATAATTATGTATTGCACCGGGGGCATTCGCTGCGAAAAGGCAAGCGCGTATCTTTTGCACAACGGATTTGAAAAAGTTTTTCATCTCGAAGGCGGAATTATCGAATATGTGCATCAAGTAAAAGCTCGAAAGCTCGAAAATAAATTTAAAGGCAAAAATTTTGTTTTTGACAACCGGCTCGGCGAACAAATTAGCGGAGAGGTCATCAGCAATTGTCATCAATGCGGCGGAAAATGCGACACGCATCACAACTGTGAAAACGATGCGTGTCATCTGCTCTTTATCCAATGCGAAAACTGTCGTGAAAAATTTGAAGGCTGTTGCTGCCAAGAATGCCGGACGGTCAAACGTCTCCCTCCTGAAGAGCAAAAGCAATTGCGGCGAGCTCAAACCGGGAAATCAGATTTATTCAATAACAGCCAAAGAAAACTGCGGGCGAGATTCTTTGATGTTCGCGGTAAGTGAAACTTTTCTCATAAAAAAAAGCAGAACATTACTCTGCTTTTTAGAAATTCTGAGTGAAATTTTAATTATCGAGGCAGATTGCCTGTCGCCATTCATAGCCATTTTGTTCTTATAATTTTTTCTGCTTTTGTCGTACGGAGTATAACACATAGCAATCGTATCGGGCATTTTTTTGTTTGTAATCACATAAAAATTTGAAGAGTGAAAAGCCGGTTTTAATATTTTTTTCTTCATATTAATTTGATCGCTTGTTTATGTTATTATCTGGTTGTTAAATGTTGTATATTTATTGGTTTTTTTTGAAGAAGAATGGCAGTCGGTATTATTATTCATGTTTCGGTCGGTCAGGATAAGCGCACCGAATTATTTTCAGAAGAAATTATCCGTTTCGGAACAAATGAAACGTGTGATTTACAAATCCATTCTGAGAGAGTTCTTGCCACCGGAATTTGGCTTGAATTAGAACGGGATACCAACCTCTACCGAGTTGTCAATTTCAATGACAAACTCAACTTAACGTTTAACGGCAAGCCTTTACAGCGTTTTGTAGCGATTGAAGACGGCGACACGATTGCTCTTCCGGAAGGCGATATTTCATTTTCGTTTTTCTCTCTCACCTCAAAATCATCTCTGATTACGACTAATCGTGAACAACCGCACATTGCTCCGTTTATCGAATCAGCGGCGCTCGAATCCGCCTTTTCACCAAAACGAGATGACGCAAAAGCATTCCTACGCGAATTTGTCCGCGAGCTTTCACGTGAAATTTCGTGGGTCTCAAAACTTATTTTTTTGGTGATCGTCATCGGCTCAATCAGCGGCATATTTTATCTTGGCGTAGCTTTTAACCGAGAGC
>JALZOH010000264.1 GCA_030857305.1 Acidobacteriota bacterium | reverse complement strand
GCTTCATCCGACTATATAGCGCCGGGTGATTATGACGGCGATAAAAAATTTGACCTCGCTGTTCAGCGTCCGGGCGTTAATGCTAACGACCAGGCAATTTTCTTTATTCTTCAATCTTCTAATAATACATTAATGTCAATACCCTGGGGTTTTGGCAACGATGAGGTCGTCCCGGGCGATTATGACGGCGACGGTAAAACCGATGTTGCCATCGTTCGTGTCGGCGCAACTGATAATTCTGCTCTTAGCTGGTATATTCGCCAAAGTTCCGACGGCGGATTAAAGTCAGCCGCTTTTGGGGCGACCGGAATAGACTTGAATGTTCAGAATGATTACGACGGCGACGGCAAAACCGATATTGCCGTGTGGCGCGATACAAACGGCTTTTTCTACGTCTTAAGAAGTACGGATAATGGTCTAACCGCTGCTCAATGGGGCGCACCGAATGATTTCCCGGTTGCCAGCTACGATACTCATTAATTTTTGTTAATGGTCAAAATGCGGAAAGGTTGAAGACTTTTAAAAGGTTTTCAACCTTTTTGTTTATTGTTTTTATTATTTTGCAGAAAGCTACTAATGCTTGAATTATTCGATAAAATCGGTGAACAGTTTTCAGAAAAAAGAATCGTCATCATCGGCGATTTGGTTGCCGACCAGTTTTTACGCGGCACAATAGCGCGTGTTTCGCGCGAAGCGCCGGTTTTCATTCTACGGCATGATGAAACGGAGACTTTAGCAGGCAGCGCGGCAAATGCGGCGGTAAATGTTGCGGCGCTCGGTGGAACAGCGGTTCTCGTCGGACTAATCGGAAAGGATTCAACGGGAAGCGCGCTGCTTGAAAAACTCGAACAATCAAAAGTCGAATGCCAATATATTGTTTCAGATAAAAATTTTCGGACAACCACAAAAGTTCGTGTTTTAGCCGGTCAGCATTATGCGCCCCGTCAACAGGTAATTCGCATCGATTATGAAAACGCTAAAGAAATTAGTAGGGAGGCGATTGACAAATTAAATAAAAATTTTTATTCCGCCGCCGAACGTGCGGATGCAATTATCATTTCCGACTACAATTACGGCGTCGCAAACACTCAAATAATACGGATTGCCAAAGAAATCTCCGCCACGCAGAAAATACCATTGCTGGTTGATTCACGTTTCGGTTTGACAAACTTTTTAGGCGCTACTTCCGCTACTCCAAACCAGGATGAAGTCGAGCAAATTCTGGGCAAAAATTTTACGTTGGACGATTGCATCAAATTATGTGAAAGTCTCGGTTTTGAGTCTCTGCTTATCACGCGCGGAAATAATGGAATGCTTTTAATCGAGCAGAACAAATCGCCGATCGAGTTTGAAGCGATCGGGGCAAAAGAACCGATTGACGTCACCGGCGCTGGCGATACGGTGATTGCGGCTTACGCACTCGGTTTAGCTTCAGGCTTGAGCTTTGTGGAAGCGGCAAAAATTGCCAACCACGCGGGCGGAATTGTCGTTATGAAAAAAGGAACCGCTTCTGCAGATTTAGATGAACTACTCACATCTTTAGCAAAAAATACGAATTCTGCCAAAGAAAAGCGGCAGACAATATGAAAGATTCAAAAACAAATAATTTTTTTGCTCCTATTTTAGACCGCACACGTCTGCTGGCACGGGTGGCAATCGACCGCCGAGCGGGTAAAAAAATTGTTTTGGCAAACGGCTGTTTCGATCTTTTTCACGTCGGACATATTCGCTATTTGGCGGGAGCGCGCGAGTTGGGCGATTGTTTAATTGTTTCCATCAATGACGATGCCCAAGTTCAAAGACTTAAGGGCGACAATCGTCCGTTTATGCCGGAGCAGGAACGCGCCCAAATTGTTTCCGCCATGAAATCTGTCGATTTTGTGACAATCTTTTCAGAGCCGACGGTTGAAGAATTAATTCGCCTTATTCGTCCCGATTTTCACGCCAAAGGCACTGATTACACCGCCGAATCCGTACCGGAACGCGAAATCGTTTTTGAATGCGGCGGACAAGTGGCAATTGTCGGCGACCCGAAAAATCATTCGTCAACCGATTTAATCAAGACGGTTGGCAGAAGCAGTAGGCAGTAGGCATAATATTCTATTGGCTACTGCTTGCAGACTACTAAATAATGTGGAAATCTCGCACAAAAATTGATTTGATAGTTGAAGTTTGGGAAAAACTCGATTGCGAATCGGTCGGGGCGAAAGAAATCGAAGCAATTGAAATTGTGGTGCGTGAAAAATTCGGTGCGAGTGCAATTGAATCGCCGATGAAAATTGCGCGGCTTCTGGCTGACGAAGGCGCGGAACTGCGGCACGCGGAAATTATGGAACTTGACGTGGCGCGCCGAATTGAATCGCCGTATGACGCGATGTTTCGTAATATTCTGAAATTCGCCGACTTTAAGCAAACTCTTGTTTCAATTCGCCATCTCGAAAACCTTCGAAAAAAATTTCTGGCAGAAAATGACCGCGAAGGTCTGCGCCGCGTTCAGGAAACAACCCTTAAGGGAAAACGGCGGGCGCAAATGATTGCCAAAAACGAGAAAGTCGCGCCCCAGAAACGCGCCGAGAAACAGGAAATCGTCGAGTGGTTCAGCATTTGGCTGCAAACTCCCGCAATTTTTGAAAGCTGGGTTAGCTTGCGACAAAATTCTCCTGACTTTAAAGAGCGTTTCGGTGCAAAATAATTTTCGGTCAGAACGTAAACGAGAATCCAAAATCTAAAATCCAAAATTGCCTATGGATGCGTCATTTCTTCCGGCTTTACTAACTCGTCAAATTTTGCGCCGTCCAAAATACTCAATTCAATCGCCGAATCGCGCAGGGAAATTCCTTTTTTGTGCGCGTTTTTGGCAATCTTTGAAGCACTATCATAACCGATATACTGATTGAGCGCGGTAACAAGCATCAAAGAATCATTGAGATATTCGTCAATTTGTACGCGATTTAGCTCGATGCCGTTGATGCAAAACTCGACAAAACCGACTGATGCGTCGTGCAAAAGGCGAACCGAATGCAGAAAATTGTGAATCATCACGGGCTTAAAAACATTCAGTTCAAAATTTCCTTGCGAACCGGCAAAACCGATTGCCGCGTCGTTTCCTAAAACCTGCGCGGCAACCATCGTCATCGCTTCGGATTGCGTCGGATTAACTTTGCCCGGCATAATCGAAGAACCAGGCTCGTTTTCCGGCAAAATGAGTTCGCCCAAGCCGCATCTCGGACCGGAAGCCAGCCAGCGAATATCATTCGCTATTTTCATCAACGAACACGCGAGAGTTTTGAGCGCGCCGGAAGCAAAAACAATTTCGTCGTGTGCCGACAAAGCCGCGAATTTGTTCGGATGCGCTTTAAACGGCAAGCCTGTTAATTCCGCAATTTGCGCGGCGGCGCGGTCGGCAAATTCGGGATGTGAATTTAAGCCTGTTCCGACGGCTGTTCCGCCGATTGCCAAATCGTAAAGACCGTCCAAAACCATTTTCAATCTTTCAATATCTCTTTCAATCAAACTTGCCCAACCGCCAAACTCTTGCCCGACTGTCAAAGGCGTTGCATCCTGAAGATGTGTCCGCCCGATTTTTACGACATCGGCAAATTCCCTTGCCTTCGCGTCAATCGCATCGTGTACCTTTTGAATTTGCGAAATCAAAGCATTCATCGTTTCGGCGGCGGCAACGTACATCGCCGTCGGAAAAGTGTCGTTTGACGATTGCGACATATTCACGTCGTCGTTCGGATGAACCGGCTTTTTGCTGCCCAAACGCCCGCCCGCGATTTCAATTGCGCGATTCGAGATCACTTCGTTGGCGTTCATATTCGTCTGCGTGCCGCTTCCCGTCTGCCAAACTCGAAGGGGAAAATGCGCGTCTAATTTTCCTTCGATAACTTCATCTGCGGCTTGCACGATTAAATCGAGTTTTTCTTTCGTCAATTTATCCGATTTTAATTCGTTATTGACGATTGCGGCGGCTTTTTTCAAAATTCCCAGAGCGCGTATCATCTCGCGCGGCATCCGGTCAAAACCGATGTTGAAATGATGCAGACTGCGCTCGGTCTGCGCACCCCAATACTTGTCCGACGCGACCGCGATTTCGCCCATCGAATCGGTTTCAATTCGCGTTTTTATCTGGTCGGTCGGTTGTTCCTTTACTGATTCTACCGGCATATAATTTCCTCTGTAAACTTAGAATAAAAGCACTCGATTAAAATTGAAACTAAAAGTATAAAATTTACAATTTCAGCTTTTCCCGATTATAATACGCTAACGACAAGTTATAAAAACTGGTAATCAATGCGAATCTTGTCAAGCTGTTT
>JALZOH010000263.1 GCA_030857305.1 Acidobacteriota bacterium | reverse complement strand
GGAGCGAATAGCCGATGCCGACTCCTCCGCCGTGATGCAGTGAAACCCACGTTGCGCCGCCGACGGCGTTGATCATTGCGTTTAGGTAAACCCAATCGGCGATTGCATCCGAGCCGTCCTTCATCGCTTCGGTTTCGCGGTTTGGCGAAGCGACCGAGCCACAATCTAAATGGTCGCGCCCAATCACAATTGGTGCGGAAACTTCGCCGCTGGCAACCATTTCGTTTAATTTAAGTCCGGCTTTGGCGCGTTCACCGTAGCCGAGCCAGCAGATTCGTGCGGGCAAGCCTTGAAATGCGACTTGTTCCTGCGCCATTGTGAGCCAGCGCGAAAGATGATCGTTTTCAGGGAAAAGATTCATTATCGCTTCGTCGGTTTTGTAAATGTCTTCTTTGTCACCGGAGAGCGCAACCCACCTGAACGGACCTTTGCCTTCGCAGAAAAGGGGGCGAATATAGGCGGGTACAAAACCCGGATAATCAAAAGCATTTTCGACGCCGTTATCTTTGGCGCGCTGCCGGAGATTGTTTCCGTAATCGAAAACAATGGAGCCGCGCTTTTTAAATTCAAGCATTGCTTCAACGTGTCGCGCCATCGAATTCATTGCGCGTTTTTCATATTCGGCTTGGTTCGATTTTCTTAATTCGTTGGCTTCTTCGATTGAAAAACCGACGGGAATATAACCAAAAAGAACATCGTGCGCGGAAGTCTGGTCGGTAACGACATCGGGAATTATATTTCTGTCCAAAATCTGCCAATGAACTTCCGCCGCATTCCCCAAAAGCGCGATTGATTTTGCCTCTTTCTTGTCTGTAAATTCCTTAACCAATTTGAGCGCTTGGTCCAAACTTTCCGTCACTACGTCAACTTGTTTTAACTGAAGGCGTCTGTCAATGCGCCATCTATCAACTTCAACTAAAAGTCCGACACCGCCGTTAAACGTAATGGCTTGTGCCTGCGCTCCGCCCATCTCGCCCAACCCCGCCGTCAAAATAAATTTGCCTGCGAGATTTCCCCATCCGGTTTGCTTCGCCAGAGAGCCGAAGGTTTCGTAAGTTCCTTGCAAAATCCCCTGCGTGCCAATATAAATCCAGCTTCCCGCCGTCATCTGACCGTACATCATCAAACCCTCGCGCTCGTATTTATCAAAATTTTCCTGCGTCGCCCAGTGCGGTACGATATTTGAATTTGCCAGCAGAACACGCGGCGCGTCGGCGTGTGTTTTGAAAACCGCAACGGGTTTGCCCGATTGGACAAGCAGCGTTTCGTCCACTTCCAGATTTTTCAAACTTTCCAAAATCGCATCATAACATTCCCAATTCCGAGCTGCTTTTCCGCGCCCGCCATAAACGATTAAATTGTCGGGATCAAATGCCACTTCGGCATCCAAATTATTTTGAATCATTCGATACGCTGCTTCAATGAGCCAGTTTTTACAAGTTAACTCGGTTCCGACCGGAGATTTTACACGGCGTTTCATATAGTTCTTATCACGAGCGATGTAGGTTTTTAACGAACTTCAAAAAAAGCTCTTAAGGAATTAGATTTCTCGCAAAATCACCGGTTTTCTCAACTAGCCCGGTTGAAATTTCTTTAGCGTCGGGCGCAAGTTTTATAATTTCAGCCACAATCGCCGAGCCAACCACCGCCGCATCCGCATATTTCCAAACTTCTGCAACTTGTTCTCGGGTTGAAATTCCGAATCCGACGGCGATTGGTAAATCAGTAAATTTTCGCAGCCGTTCAACGAGTTTTTCCGCATCGTCGCTTGAATCAATGCGAGCGCCGGTTACTCCTGCGCGCGAAACCGCATAAACGAATCCGCTCGCTTTTTCACAGATTTTTTGCAAGCGTTCGTCGCTCGAAGTCGGCGCGGCGAGCATTATCAGAGCCAAATCTTGTTTACTTAAAATCCCGCGAAATTCTTTTGCTTCCTCGGGAACCAAATCGGTAATTAAAACTCCGTCAACGCCCGATTTTTTTGCTTCATCGGCAAATTTTTCTAAACCAAACTGCAGTATCGGATTGAAATAACTAAAAAGAATTACGGGCGTTTCGCAGCCTCTATCTCGAATATCGGCAACAACTTTCAAAATGTCATTAACATTTATAAAATTTCGCAAAGCGCGTTCGGAGGATGCCTGAATTGTTGCGCCATCAGCCACCGGGTCGCTGAACGGAACTCCGAGCTCGATGACGCTTGCGCCAATTTCCGCAAGCTTTAAAATTAAATTTTTGGTCGTTTCTAAATTGGGGTCGCCCGCGACGATAAACGGAATAAAACCACCACAATTTTCACTTTTTAATTGTTTGAATTTTTCGGTAATTCTATTTGCCATTATGTTTAAGAAAAATTATAACCGGGAAAACGGAGGATAAAAGGATTTTTGAAATGTTTAATTTTATCAATTTCTATTCACTTCGACCCGTTGATTTGCTCTTGTAAAAATTCCTGCACCTGATTCACGTCTTTATCGCCGCGTCCCGAAAGATTGACGATAATCGTCTCGCTCGGCGACATCTGCCCCGCGATTTTCAAGACGTGGGCGATGCCGTGCGCTGATTCGAGCGCCGGTATCAAGCCTTCGGTTTTTGACAGAACCTGAAATGCTTCGAGCGCCTCCGCGTCATTTGCAGAAGCATATTCAACCCGTCCGATTGATTGCAGAAAGGCATGTTCCGGTCCGACCGAAGCGTAATCGAGTCCGGCTGAAATTGAATGGGTCAAAGCGATTTGTCCATCATCGTTCTGCAAAAGAAAACTTTTTGTGCCTTGCAAAACACCGACTTTTCCGCCGCCCGCTTTGTTAAATCGCGCGGCGTGTTCGCCCAAATTGTTACCTTTGCCGCCTGCTTCAACGCCAATCATTCGGACGTTTTCGTCTTGCAAAAACGCGTAAAACAAACCGATTGAATTTGAACCGCCGCCCACGCATGCAACCAAACAATTTGGCAAAGTTCCCGTTTGTTCCAATATTTGCTCGCGCGATTCACGTCCGATGACGCTTTGAAAGTCGCGTACCATCAGCGGATACGGATGCGGACCGAGCGCGCTTCCCAAAAGATAATATGTCGTATCAACATTTGTTACCCAATCGCGCAGGGCTTCGTTGATTGCATCTTTCAAAGTCTTTGAACCCGAATCGACGCCGCGCACATCCGCGCCGAGAAGCTGCATCCGAAAAACATTGAGCGATTGCCTTCGCATATCCTCAGTTCCCATATAAACGACACATTCTAAACCGTACAAAGCGCAGACGGTCGCTGTCGCCACACCGTGTTGACCCGCGCCGGTCTCAGCGATGATGCGCTTTTTGCCCATTTTTCGAGCGAGCAAAACTTGTCCGATGGCATTATTTATTTTATGTGAGCCGGTGTGCCCTAAATCTTCGCGTTTAAGATAAATCTGTGCGCCGCCAAGTTTTTCCGACAATCTTTTCGCGTAAAAAAGCGGAGTCGGGCGCCCGGAAAAATCCTTCAAAAGATTGAGGAATTCCGTCTGAAAATTCGCATCGTCGCGCACCGCGAAATACGCTTCGGTCAATTCTTCGAGCGGGGACATTAGTGTTTCGGGAACAAACCGTCCGCCGAATTCGCCCCAGTAACCGCGTTCGTCCGGTTGAAAATTCATAATTTTATTTTACAGCAAAAAGAAACTGTCTGACCTTTTGGAAGTCTTTAATGCCTTTTTCACGCTCAAGTGAACTACACGCATCAACTCCATAAGGCGCCACATTGGCTTCTGCATCCGCCACGTTTTCTGCGGAAAGACCACCTGCGAGAAACATTTTTGGAAAAATCTCTTTAACTTTTTTCGCTATTTCCCAATTGAAAATTTCGCCTGTGCCGCCGTGTTCGTGTGAGTTGTAACTGTCGAGCAAAACGGCGTCAACTTCATATTGTAATACGTCTTCGGGCTTAAATTTTGGCGAAACGCGAAAAGCTTTGATGATTTCGAGATTTGTTTTTGCTTTTAAGTGTTTAGCAAATTCGGGCGTTTCCTCGCCGTGAAGTTGAAGTGCGTCGAGTTTAGCGATCGTGGCAATCTCAACGATTTTTTCAAAATTCTCATTGACGAAAACGCCAACCTTTAAAACGCTTTTCGGAAGTTGTTCGATAATTTCACGCGCATCTTCAGGCAAAATATAACGTGGACTTTTTAAGTAAAAATTAAAGCCGAGCGCGTCCGCGCCGAACTTGACTGACAAAATCGCATCTTCCAAATTCGTTATGCCGCAAATTTTTACTTTTGTTTTGCTCATTAAATTGTCCTTGAATAAAGACTTGAGGTTTGTATATAAATTAAAAAAGGTTATTTTCCGAGACGTATACCAATT
>JALZOH010000262.1 GCA_030857305.1 Acidobacteriota bacterium | reverse complement strand
CTTGCGCCGCTCGGTAATTGTCGTGTACATCGAAAGAAGGACGAAAATCGTGCTGACGAACGCGCCAATTCCGACCAGGACTCTCAAAAATATATTCAGCCCGGGAATTCTATCCTGCGCATCAATGATTAAATCTCTCGTTAAATTCACTGTGTTGCCGGGCAGAGCTTCGTCGATTTTCGCGGCAACTGCTTCAACATCAGTATCATCTTTGAGTTTTACTAAAATATATGTGCATTTGTTCGGCTCCTGGAGAGCGTCCTGCATCGCAGCGAGCGACATCTTAATGCGCGCACCGGAAGGCGGGGCGAACACTCCGACGATTTTGTAATATTTGCCGAAGAGTTCGGTTGTATCGCCGACTTTTGAATTATTATCGAGCATCTGACGTTCATCAAAAACTACTTCATCAATTGCCGTCGGGGCGCGTCCCTGAGTAAGTTGAATGTCATTCATCTCGGCAAACGGCTGCCATTCAACACCGTCGAGATGTTGAATTCCCCAACGGTGTTGCGCATTTGAAGTGATGTAACGAATAACGGGAACGGTTGATTTTACGCCTTCAATTTCAAGCAATCGTTCGGCGTAAGCGGTGCTGACCGAAGCGCTTGAACTGGTCATCTCCATTGCACCCGGACGCGTGAAGAGGATTTCCGCCTTGAAGTTTGCCGCGCGCCTCGCCATATCTTCCGTTACGCCGCGCGCCAAACCCGTAAAAAGCAGCACTAATATCACGCCTAAGGCGACACCGACGACACTGATTAGCGTGCGAAACGGTCGCGTTTTTAAGTTGGCAAAAACAAGTTCGAGCATATTTAAAGTGTTTTTAGCTAGAGCACTCGCTGGTTATCTAAATTTTGTCATTTACAAATTTCGCAAAATTAAAATCATCTGTATTGGTTAAGTTTGTAAAAAGCTCTCTGCGTTTTTGAAAATCATCGTATAACCTTTCGTAAGTAGCAATTAAGTTGTCAGTTGAAATCTCACGAGTGTTTGAGCGAACGGCTTCAAAGGCATTTTTAACTCTTCTGGCGCGAAGCTCAGGATTTTCAATTATTTCGCGCACCGCATTGGCAAAATTCTGCGCAGTCGGCACGATCAGCCAGGAGTTTTCATTGGTGGCGTAAGAGAGCAATCCGCCGGCATTCGGAGCTAATACGGGAACGCCGGAAGCCATTGCTTCGAGTGGTGCGATGCCAAACGGTTCACGCGGATTCGGATGAACAAAAACGTCGCAGTTGGCATAATAATCGGCTAACTTCTCTTTTTCCAAATGTCCGAGTTGAATGATTTTGTTGGGAATGCGTTTATTTGTTTCTTCGGTCAACCATTCGGCTTGCGGTCCTGCTCCCGCCACCAGAAGACGATAATCAACGCTCGTGTCTTTCGCCAAAATCTCCATCAAATCGGGCAGTAGTCCGATGTTTTTCTCCGGCGAAATTCTTCCGGCGTAAAGCAAAATAATTGAGTTTTCGGGTATGTTTGCGCGCCGTCGCATTTCACGTTTTACTTCAGCAGAGTTTCTGTCTGATGAAAAATGTTCGCCGTCAACTCCGCGCGGACAAGCCGCGATGCGCTCTTCAAACGGAACGAGCGGAGCATTAAAAAATCGCCAGCACCAATTGAAAAACCATTCGGAACGACGCGGATTATTGGCTTTTTTTACCGATTGAAAAAACTCCTCCGCCGTGTATGGCGAATTGGCAATGTGAAAATCGAAAGTCGGCAGAATGTAATTGCCGATCACACGCCGTGCGAGCCATCTACCGTAAGGCTTTTTCGTCATAAACGAAGCAATATTATCGTCCATTCGCTCGCACGAAAAATGGACAAGCATCGGGCGATTTAGCTGACGGAACTTGTTTTTGCGAATCATCGCGCCGAGCATACTCAGTGTGTATTTGTCAGTAACCTCAATTATGTCAGGCATTTCCGCCATCAAAATAGCACGTAGAGGAGAACCCGAAGGCATATATTGCCACGGCATTATCAGCCGATAGCGTTTATCAAAAATGGGCGAATATTTGGCGGGGACGTAATAAATCCTGGCGAAGTCATTAATTTCTTCAATTGCTTCGGATTCACCCGGCACAATCAAGCGGATAAACTTCTTGTGGCGCTCGGCGGCAGCAAGCAGATTATTGTATGAAGTGCTAATGCCGCCTGAGTTTTTGTGGTAGTAATTGGTAATGTGAACTGATTTTGAAAACGTTTTTGTCACTAAAAAAATCCTAATCCGATGCGAATTTGAAAATTACTCGTCCGAAGATTTTAGAAATAAACCAACAACGACGACAATAAACGTAAATACGAGAAGTATCGCCCAAGCGCCCAGAGCAGTCGTCCAAGCCCACGACCACTTACCGCGAAAAACTCCGAGAATTCCGCCGACGCTTAATCCGAACGCCGAGAAAAAACCGACCGCCGTCAGAATTTTCCCCGTCCGTATCGATTTCAGAATCGCGTTCGGCAAAATAACAATAAACTCGATGATGAGCAGCGGAATTCTTTTCAAATCCTGCAAAAGGGATTTTGTTTCACTGCCCGCGCCGACCAGCATCACGCCGTTCCGCATCACAAACAAATTAAACAACGCCGATAAAACCGAAAATAATACGGAAATGGCAAATGCTTTCTGCCTGGCTTTATTCTCTGAGGCGGCAAATATTGAGCTGAACAGATTTTCCTGAGCGTAATGCGTAATATATTCAACCGTATGACTAAAAACCGGCAGGCTAATCATCACAATCATCATTGCCAGCCAGGCGGGGGAAGCACGGCGAAAAGATTGCACCAAAGCGCCGGAAATGCCGGACGTTACGAAGCGAAAGCTGAACTCGACGATAACCGCGCCCAAAGTAACCAGCCAGCTTTCTTTGCTCACCTGATAAATTGTGAAATAAAATGAAGCTCGCAAAATCGCGCCCAAAAGCGCTGATTTCCAATTCCAACGCGAAATAACCTGCGCCGGATGGTGCGCGAGACTGCGAAAAACATCCGTGACGGAAATTTCTCCGTCCCTAATTTTTTCCAAGTCTCCGGCTTCGGCAATCGAACGATGTATCACATCTGAATTTACCATTTTGCTTTGTTCAGTAAATCTGCTTCCTTTTGTTCTAAATTCATCGTGTAAGCCTCGTCGTAAGCTGCATAAACGCTTTCAAAAACTGCATTCCAGGAACGCGACAGCGCGAATTCACGCGACTTTATTTTCATATTGTTTAGTTTATCGGAATTGTCCATTAACTCCAGCGAATATTTAACGAATTCCTCAAAATTTTTGGCGATAAAACCCGTCTCGCCGTGCCGCACAATAAATTTTGGACCGCCCCCATTCGTCACTATCGAAGGAACACCGGATGCATTTGCTTCCTGAATTACATTACCGAAAGCGTCGGTTTCGGAAGGAAACACGAAAACGTCCATATTAGCATAAGCTTCGGATAATTGCTCGCCGTCGAAAAAGCCTGTAAACTCCGCTTGCCGCAGGTTTTTTTCAAGCCATTCGCGTTCATTTCCTTCGCCGACGATGACAAATTTGAAATTTGTTTTGCCCGCTTTTAATAAACGCTTTTCCAAATCTGCCAATAGCCGCACGTTTTTTTCGGCGCGTAGTCTGCCGACAAAACCAAAACGGAAGATTTTGTCGGTGACAGTTCTTTTTGCCGGCGAAAAATTCTGCGTGTCAACCCCGCGCAACATCAAAAAAGCTTTGCGCGCGGTGCCTTTTTCCAGAATGTCAATTAATTCTTGATTCGGCACTAACAGCACATTCGGCATTTTATAATAAAGAATCGAGCCGTCCAAAATCTTTCTTTCGGCAAAACTCGTCATTTTGGAAAGACTTGCGTCGGGTAGAAAGCGAAACATTCGCGTCAACCGGCGAGCGGCAAATTCGTGCAGATTCGTATGCCATGAACCGACCAGCGCGATTTGTGTTTTCCAGGCGAGATATGCACCGATTATACTGACGTCATTTAAGCCGGTAATGTGCAGAACATCGGGGCGGAATTTTACCAATTCGCGCAGAACGCGGGTCGTATGGCGTTGAAAAAGCGGGTCGTAAGCTAAATCTTCGTCTAAAGCGAATGAAAATGGCGAACGCCTTAGTGAAAGATAAGAAACACTGCCGTCACTAAAAGCTTTTGTTTCGTTTCCGGCGTAAATACACAAAAAAGGGTAGTTGTTTTCCTTTGCAAACCCAACTAATCTCCTGCTTGTCATAGCGACGCCATTAACTTCCAAATATGAATCGGGAAAGAACGCGACGCGTAAGGGTTTGTTCACAAACTTAAATTCTAAAAAGTAAAAAGGAAAATGGTTAAAGATATTTTTCTTT
>JALZOH010000014.1 GCA_030857305.1 Acidobacteriota bacterium | reverse complement strand
TTCATTAGTAAATTGTAAATGACTATCCTTATTTTATCTTCGTCTCCGAGAATATGATGACCGTTTAATTGATTATCCTTTACAAACTCAATACTTTTTTCTCGTGCTTTGAATTCTATTTCTTGAAATGTACGGTCAAACACTCTACAGAAGTCGACCTTTTTATCTTCTATATTAATAATTCCCGAGAGAATTTCAGAATAATTTAGTAATTCTTCGACTAACTTTGTTTGCAGCCGTAAATTTTTATCAATTTTTTCAAGAGCTAATTTTTTTGTGTTGTGCGAAAGATTATCTGTCCTTAAAATTCTAATCCATCCGGCAATAGCATTAAGCGGCGTTCTTAATTCGTGAGATACGACTGCGATAAATTCATCCTTAGTTGAGTTGGCTTGTTCAGCGGCAAAACGCGCTTTCTGTTCATTTTCAAGCAATGCTTGTTTCTGCGTTTCCGATTCAAGTAATTTTGTAGCAGTAGATTGGAGTTTGATTCGAGCCGAAGTTTCCCAATAAGTCATACCAAAAAGCAGAAAACTAAAAATTATTCCGCCTAAGAATATCAAAGGAGTCCAAGCTACACTGGACTGTTCGGTAAAATTTGGCAAAGAGTTATATTCAATAATCCATTTTCTGCCTTCAACAGCCAGTTCCTTTTGAGTTGTATAATCATTATCCATTTGACCCACAAAGTTTTTAATATCATTGTGGATTGTTTGCGAAAGTAAATTTTCAGGTTTTAACTCACCGTCATAAATCTTTACGGAAATACCTGAGGCGGCAGTGGTTTTTTGAATCTCCCGAAGAAATTCATTCGCTCCAAAGGGACTGAAAATATAACCGACTAAATTTTTTCGGCGTTCCTCGATTGAGTTTGGAATATGATTATTTTTATAAATAGGAAGATAAATTATAAATCTTGGTTCAGAATCAATTTCATTTTCATTAACCAAGTTTATTTTTCCGGTGGCAACAGACTTTCCGGAATCTGCCGCTCTTTCCAGCGCTGTCCTCCGATTAGTCTCGGTTGACATATCAAAACCAATTTCCTTTTGGTTTTTTTCATTGGAAGGTTCGAGATAAATTATAGCTTGATAAAAATCTTTGTTAGTTGCAGGAAAAACTTTGAAATCAGCGAAACCTTCCGCCTTCATTTGTTCGACTAATTCATTGAGTTTTAGCGCTGGGACAATTTTGTTATATCCAATACTTTGAACGCCCGCATAATTTTGCTCTAGATTTAAACTTTCAACATAATTGGCAAAACTCTTACGATTTAAATCTACTGACGATTCGACAAACCCTCGCCCACCCTTTAATAGTGCAACATACAAATTTATTTTATTATCAATAGTAGATTGAACTCTACTAATTTCATTCGTAAATCTGATTAAATCTTTATTCCTGGCGCTTTGATAGAAATTATAGGTAATTCCGACTGTTATAAATATGGAGACAGCTAAAAGAAGGTAAGGAAATTTTAGAATATCCGAGATATTATTTGAGTTATTAAATGATTGTGCCACAAACTTACAACCTAAAAACCTTGAAATTCTTTTCTGTAAATGAAAAGTTTTAAATCAAATTTACTTAAAAAGTATTAATTTTATGTGCAATAGTTATGCCGTTTGTTTTTGTCTTGATAATCATAAATTTTGCTATATAAACATATTATTGCCGTTTTAGCCGGACAGTTAAATATTGACAACTACATAGTTTGTATTCATTTTTTACAATGTTGTTCTAAAACACTGCATTAAGACATTCTAAAAATTGAATTGTAAAAAATTCGGTATATAGATTAATATGTTACTTTTAGATTGGTCGTTATTGCCTTTGCAATACTGATTTTGCGAGCTTCAAAATATCCTAAAAATTGAATGGAGATAATAAATGTCAGAAGAAAACAACACTGGAAATAATTTAATCTGGGCGATAACCACTTTGATTATTGTCGCAATAATTGCGGGAGCTTTATATTATAGCGGTTTTCTAAGCCCGAGAAGAGAAAAAGATGTAAATATTGATATAAAAGTTCCGGCTGCTTCTAACTCAAGATAATTATTTAAAAAGAAAATGCCCTTTATAATAAAGGGCATTTTCTTTTTTGAGTTTGGCGTTTGATCTGACTATATTTTATTTTCCAGATTGTGTCGTTTAATCATTCCGTAAAGTCTTGGGCGATATAAACCCAAAAGATTGGCAGCTGCTTGTTTATTGCCGTTTGTGCGTTTCAAAGCTGCTAAAACGACGCTGTTTTCGAGTGAATTAAACACATCATTTTGCTCTGCGCCATTTTCCGGCTCGGACAATCTTTCAACTATAAATTTTCCAACTTCTTCGAACAATTCTTCACTTGATAAATCTTCTTTGTTTAATAAATTAGCATTTTTTCCGTTAGAAATTCCGTGTTGTTCTGTCATTGCTCCGGAAGTTTCACCGTTATTTTTTTCCGATATACTTGCCAGAGAAATTGAACTGGTAAAGTTTTTTGGTATATTTAATTCATTAATTCTCCCGCTTTTGCTCAGCAAAACAGACCTTTCGATATTGTGCTGAAGTTCTCGGACATTTCCCCGCCAGTTATAATTTAGCATCTGGTCAAACGCTTGTTGGGAAAATTCACAAGAACTACGTTTGTATTTTTCGGCGTATATTTGCAGAAAATGTTCGGCGAGCATCGGCACATCTTCCATTCGTTCACGGAGCGGCGGAATTTTAATCTCGATTGTATTAATGCGGTAATATAAATCTTCTCGCAAGCTTCCGTCCTGAATAGCTTCAAAAGGATTTCGGTTGGTCGAGGAAATTAATCTGAAATCAACTTCCTGAGGCTTTTCGCTGCCGACACGATAATAAATTCTCTCTTGCAAAACACGCAGAAGCTTTGGCTGCAACTCGACAGGCATCTCGCCAATCTCATCGAGAAGAAGACTGCCGCCATTTGCCTGTCCGAGAAATCCAGCCTTGTCAGCAGTCGCTCCCGTAAAAGCGCCTTTTGTGTGACCGAAGAGTTGAGATTCGATCAGCTCTTTTGGCAAAGCAGAACAATTTAGTTTTACAAAAGGTTTTTTCGACCGGTGACTTTTGTAATGGATAGCATTAGCAATCACCTCTTTCCCGGTTCCTGATTCCCCAAGAATAAAAATATTCGCATCCGATTCGGCAACGCTGTCAATAATTTCAAAGATGTCCTGCATTGAACGGCTTCCGCCAATAATACCTTCGTAAGAAGCTCGACTGGTAAGTTTTCCGCGCAATTCGCGAATTTCTGCTGTCTGTTGCTTTCGTTCAACAGCTTTATCGATTAAAACAAGTAATTCTTCAAATTCAATCGGCTTTTCTACATAATAAAATGCACCTGCTTTTGTTGCTTCGATAGCTTTTTCGGTCGAACCGAAACCGGTTACCATGATGATTTCGGTGTCGGGTAAAATTTGTTTGCATTTGCTCACCATTTCGATACCGTCAATATCAGGTAAATTTAAATCAGTCAGGATAATATCGAATTCCTGCTTTTCAGCGAAGTCCAATCCTTTTGCACCACGATCAGCCGTAGAAACTTCAAAGCCTTCAGCTTCCAGCTGAAATTTCATCATTTCTAAAGTCGATACATCATCATCAATTACTAACGCTCTATTAGCCATATTAAGGACAAACTTTGGAAAACATTACTGCAAATCACATTCTTAAATTTTACCGTAATTGTATCAAAAATAAACAAATTAAAAAATTCAGCTTGAACAAATTCAGTTTCAAGTTACAAGATAACGATTTTGTTGTTGAAATTTTTCTGCTGTTTCGGATTTAACATAATCAAAAAACATAAGATTGTGCAGTATTTTTGAAATGTTTTTATGTATTAGTTTGATACTAACAAATTAGAGAAACCAAAGAGTTTTTTATTATCTGCGTAAGTTGATTTTTTATAACACATTAAATGTTTGGCACGCTAATTGACAAGCCAGACAGCGGGTAAATGCTATAGGGTAAAAAACTTGAGAGGAGAAATAAATCATGATAGAAACTATAATTTTAGTTTTAGTAGTTTTATGGTTATTGGGATCTATTTTTTTTTCCGGCACGGCAGGTTCTTATATACATTTACTTTTGGTCGTCGCTTTGGGAGCACTTGTAGTTCGGTTTTTCTCCAGTCGAAAATCTATGTAAGTATTTCACTTGCTTATTTAACGGCAATGATATTGATTTCTTTTTGTTGGTCCATTAGTAAATAAACCTCGATTCCGATTAAAGGAGCCGGGGTTTTTCAGATTATTTTTTTAGCTTTTAATCATTACTATTGGCGAATAAAATTATACGGAGCACTGAAATGGTCTATACTCTTGATTCTCTTACTGAGAATATATTTGATAATGTATTTTTGTTTTTTGGCAAACTTACAGCCGAAGGTTTTGTTTTAGAGCTTAATGGGCAGGTATTTAGAAATTCTAATGTTGACACGCAACTCCTTGTCGGTCAAAAATTTTCCGATACGGTTTACTGGCAATCATCAGAACTTACATCAAGCATTTTAAGTCAAGCAGTTGCTGCTGCTGCCAAAGGTAACAAGTCTGCGACATTGTTAGATTTCAGAGTTAGCTCTCAAGAAAAATTAACGATTAGCTTATATTTACACCCATTATTTGATGAAGGCAGCAAGGTTAAAAGTATTTTCTTCTGTGCCAAAGATCTCACGGAGCAGCAAAAGGAAATTGCGTTTTATAAAAATCGAGGTAACCAATTACAAGACGCGGCAGAGAATGCCGAAATCGGATTGTGGTATTGGGATTTAGCGGAAGATAATATATTTTCCACACCAAAATGTAATGAACTTTTTGAAGTTCCTCCACAAGTGGCAATCACATTACAGACAATCTTAAATATTATTCATCCGCAAGATCGTCAAAGAGTTAAACTCGCTTTGGATAAATCACGGGCGAATGGAAAAAAATATAATATTGAATTTCGCGTTATTTACTCAGATGGACATATTCATTGGATAGCCGCTCGCGGAAAAACTTTTATTGACGAAGAAGGTAATCCGAAAAATATGGCGGGGGTTGTGCGAAAGATTACCGAGAAGAAAATAGCCAGCGAGGAACTTTCAAAAATTTATGCCCTTGAAAAGAAAGCACTTGATGAAGCTGAGGAAGCCAATCGCGCCAAAGATTTTTTTCTTGCCGTTGTCTCTCACGAATTGCGTTCTCCGCTTAACTCAATTTTAGGTTGGGCAAAAATTTTACTGACCAAACAAGTTAATGAAGAAACAAAAATAAATGCGCTTCAGACTATTGAAAAGAGCGCTCGTTCCCAGGCTAAACTCATCGAGGATTTAATTGATTCATCAAGAGTGGCTTCCGGCAAATTGCGTCTCGAGCTTCGTCCGGTAAACCTTTACGAGATTATTAAAACGGTCTACAATTCGCAGCAGCCGGCGGCTGAAGCGAAAAAGATTAGCTTAAGCTTTTCCGCAGACAACGAAAATATTCAAGTATTTGGTGATTCAATGCGTCTTCAGCAGGTTTTTACAAACTTGCTCTCAAATGCGTTAAAATTTACACAGGAAAACGGCGCTATTGGATTAAATATAGAAACCGGAAATAAATCCGTAAAAGTTGCCGTCACAGATGACGGACAAGGAATCAGACCGGATATTCTGCCGAATATATTCGCACAATTTCAACAAGGTGATCAAAACGTGACACACGACCGGAGCGGACTGGGTCTCGGGCTGTCAATTGTCAAGATATTGACTGAAAAACATAACGGCAAAATAACGGCAGAGAGCGACGGAATTAACTGCGGTTCAACTTTTACAGTACTTCTGCCTTTGTGTGGAATTACAAATGACACGGAAAAACAGATTCCAGATCTCAGCCAAATCGAAAATAAGCCCCTTGACGGATTAAAAATTTTAATTGTTGAAGATGATCAAGATTCACGCGAAGTTCTACAGCTTTTTCTTGAACAAAGCGGGGCATTGGTTCAAAGCGCAGAATCTGCAGCTGAAGCGATAAACTTACTGGGCAAATCAACTTCAAGTCTGCCTGACGCTATTGTTTCGGATTTGGCGATGCCTGAGGAAGACGGTTATTCCTTAATCGAACGCATCCGAGAGCTTTCTGCTGAGAAAGGTGGAAATATTCCGGCACTCGCTTTAAGCGCTTTTGCTTCCAGCGAAAATAAACAACGAGCTTTAAACGCCGGGTTTCAAAAATACCACACAAAACCATTCGAGCCGGATGGAATTATTGAAGATATACGGCAGATTACAAACAAATAATACGTTTAAAAATTCAAAACAAAAGGGAGGAATTTTTAAGGGTTTTTGTCTCTTTTGTTTTATCGCTTAATTTTTAATAGCGTTTGCTTTTCTGACCAAATCCAAAAAGTCGCGGCGGTAATTTTTCAAATCGCTTCCCAAAGAATTTTGAGCAAGATGGGAAATCTTTCCATATGTCGCGTTTCCTTTGTAACGCGAATCGCGCAAAACCAAGCCAAATCCAGCTACCGCCGAAGCGAAACGCAAATTATCAGAAGCATTTTCAAATGAATTTTCCTCGTCTAACAAACCTTGGGTCAAAAGTTTACTTTCATTGGCATTCGGTTCTTTGTAGCGAAGTTTAACCGTTAAAAGCTCGCCGCTGAAATTCGATTCGCTCGGTTCGGTTTTTGAATATCTCAATTCGATGCCGTCATTCTCGATTGTTTGTCCGGCTGGCACAATCTCATAAAGCGCCGTAACCGAATGACCTGCGCCGATGTCGCCTGCGTCTTTTCGGTCATCTTTAAAATCTTTATTTGCCAGAAGTCTGTTTTCATAACCGATGAGGCGATAACCGGCGACTTTCGCCGGATTAAACTCGACTTGAATTTTTACGTCTTTCGCAATCGTCACAAGTGTTCCAGCCGCTTGTTCACCCAAAGCCTTTCGCGCTTCTGTTTGCGAATCAATATAAGCATAATTTCCGTTGCCTTTGTCGGCAAGCTTTTCCATCATCGAATCGTTTGTATTACCCGTCCCGAATCCGAGAACCGATAGAAAAATACCGCTCCGGCGTTTGGCTTCAATCAAACGGACGAGTTCGTCGTCGCTTTGGAGACCGACATTGAAATCACCATCTGTTGCTAGAACGACGCGGTTATTTCCCTCCGGTATAAAATTGTCGAGCGCGACTTTGTAAGCAAGCTGAATTCCCTCTCCGCCGTTGGTCGAGCCGCCCGCTTCAAGATTGTCGAGCGAATCTAAAATCTCTCGTTCGTCGCCGGTCGAAGGCAGAACTAAGCCGCTTTTCCCCGCATACACAACAATTGCCACGCGGTCTTTTGTCGAAAGTTGTCGAGCTAAAAATTTCAAACCCTGCTTGACGAGCGGTAAGCGGTCAGGCTTGTTCATCGAACCGGAAACGTCAACCAAAAAAACGAGATTCGACGGCGGCGCGTCTTCGAGGGAAACTTTTTTGCCCTGTAGTCCGATGGAAACAATTTTGTTTTTTGGGTTCCAGGCGCAGATTGCAACTTCCGTATTCACGGAAAAAGGTAAGTTGCCCATGGGTTGCGGATAATCATATTCAAAATAGTTGATGAGTTCTTCGATGCGAACCGCATCTTTCGGCGGCATCTGCCCGTCGTTCAAATAGCGCCGGACGTTTGAATAAGAAGCCGTGTCAACGTCAACCGAAAAGGTTGAAAGCGGAGCGTGTGTAGTTTCGAGAAACGGGTTTTCGTCGATTTCCGCATATCTCTCGCCGCCTGTTTCATCAAAACCGTCAATTTCTCGCAATTCCTTTGACATAGATGAAGTGTTCGACATCATCATATTTGAATTTGCCGAGTATGTCCGACCCGGCTCAGAAGCAACTTTGGTGTTCGTGCTTCTCTCGGTACAAGCTGAAAATACTAACGAGATAATAAATAGAAAAACTGAATACTTTTTCATAGAAAAATTCCTCCAATAAAAATGCAAGTCTGCTTTTATAAAACTTCGTAACTTACCAAGAAGAACGAAGCCCAAAAACAGACTTGCAAAAATTTTTGTTGTTTTTCTATCTAAAGTATTTTTTCGTCAGATAACTTTATTTACCTGAATCAACCAAAACCGCGGTAGCTTTTACAGCGTCAAATTTCGGCTGATAATTTACACGAGTTTGCGGAACACGTTCGGCAATTACATATAAATTTTCATAAGAATCAAGATTGTCCAAAGATAAGTAAGAACTTGTAAATTTCACTTCCCCTTCCCGACCTTCCATGTCTATAGCTCGCTTGTCCATTCCCACTTGTCCACTACGCAAGCCTGAACTTAATGTCTGTTCGGAAGCGATGTATCGCGTGCCGTTTTCATCTTTGACAAAAAAATGTAACCTAATCGGCGCAGCTATTTCGGGCGTATCCAATTTCCAATCGAGTTGTTTAGTTTTCAGATTAAAAACCGCCTGGCTAATCTTTGGCGAATCAAGTTTTGATTCTCTTAATTCTCTCTTCATTTTCCAGCAGGATTTTGTCGGTGAATAAGTTTGATAATATGTCGGAGCAGGAACTTCCTCCACGCGAACGACATTAAACATTGCGTAAATAAAAGCGGTTGTTCCGACAATTAAACTAAAAATTGCGAAACCTATAATGTGTTTTTTCATAAAGCATTTCTCCTTTGTTATAACCGTTAGAATGATAATAACTAATTTTCTTGCACATTTACAAGAAAATTTTTCAGTATTTTTAAATTAAGTAATATTTTTAAAATCTTGCTTCTACCAACTTTTCATTCTGAACCCCGAATCTCTGTGTTAAGTGCGGATAAGTTTCGTTTTCGACCTCCAGATGTTCAATATCCAAAAGCATTTCGGCTTCAGCTATTGCCATCATTGAACCTTCGATCTCCATATAATGTCCGAACGGAAGCTCATCTAAGACAACTTCAACCGCGCGAAAATTCCAGGTTTGACGGCGTTTTTCATAAACTAAAGCTTTTTTAAAGTCGAGACTTTCGATAATCTTCTCCAATTCTTCAGATTTTTCGACCGCTGTTTCATATTCAATTTGTTGTTTGATACCGGAATCGTTTGCAATAGGTTCTTTAAAAGTCAAAATCGTTTTATCGCCGATTTTTCTGATACGCAATACAGCGCGCTTTTCGCCCA
The DNA here is from genome assembly GCA_030857305.1 of Acidobacteriota bacterium. Classification (GTDB taxonomy): domain Bacteria; phylum Acidobacteriota; class Blastocatellia; order Pyrinomonadales; family Pyrinomonadaceae. Next base: position 5,016 of record JALZOH010000014.1, on the reverse strand, counting down.
ATATTCCGCCGCTATACAACGTATTTTCTTCAAAATCTTCGCCAATATATTTCGCCCCGAATTCTTTCAGGCTTGCCAAAACTTGTTCGCGCTGGTCGTTTGATAAGATAAATTTTTTCTCAGTTTCGATTGCCATAATTTTCAAAATCAAACTTTATACTCCAAAAAATATTTCATGGATTTATTTTATCCTCGTTTTCATATTTTTCTTTGTGGGCTTTCATCATCGCCTGATACTCAACATCGTTTTTGGCAAGATAATACTTTTCCGAAAATATTAGCGCCGATTCGGCTTTAACTTTATCTTCGCCTTCAATCGGTATTATTTCCCTTGTTCCTTTTTTGTATTTCCTGCCGCTCGGATGATTCGCGTAACGACGCGCACGTGTTATGCCCATTTGCAAAAACTTTCGAGCCATATCCATCCCGACAAAATCTTTTTGCTTTTTGTATTCGAGAAAGATTTCATAAATTTTCTCACTCGATACTCTGGCAATTTCAGGAGTTTTGAATCGCCAGTACGGAAGAATTCCGGATTTGTACGGTTCAACAAGTAAAACACCTTGTTCACCCTTCCCGACGCGATATAGTTCCGGATTTTTGCGTAAGTCAAGATTTTTCTAATCAAGCGAATAATCGAATTTGGCTGCCATAATTTATTTAACGGAAAGCGCAAAACCAAAAATGGAAAATGTTAACATTACTGAACAATTCATTTTCCATTTTCTACTTTACATTTTCCGTTCATTTCAGTTTTGCCGAATCCATTTCCAAACTTCCGGTATCGTCGCGCGCTTGCCATACATCAACATTCCGACGCGATAGACGCGCGCCGCCAGCCAAACTAAAAAAGCAATCGTCGCGCCGTTTAATAAAATTGAAAGCGCGATTTGCCAAAATGGCGGCGTTTCCGCCAAAATTCGCACGGGCATCGTAATCGGCGCGATGAACGGAGCAATCGAAGCCCAAAACGCGAGACTCGAATTCGGGTCGCGGACAATGGTTGTTGAAATTATAAAACCGGCGACGAGAAACATTATCGGCAGCATGGCAAACTGTCCGCCTTCCTGCACGGTCGTAACCATCGAACCGATAAGCGCGTAAATCGTCGCGTAGATAAAAAAACCGAGCAGAAAAAAGATGAAAAAATAAACGACCGTCAACGGCGTTATATCGGGAACGGAAAGATTAACGCCCGCCGCGCTCAAATTTGCGAGACCGACGCCGACTAAAACCAACGCGGAAATTATCCAAATCGCCAGCTGCGTTAAACCGGCAAGCCCGACCCCGACGAGTTTTCCCATCATCAATTCAAACGGTTTAGCCGACGAAAAAAGAATCTCGGCAATGCGCGTTTCCTTTTCTTCGACGACTGCCGACAAAATCTGCTGACCGTAAATCATAAGCGTAATATAAAGCATCATGCTGATGACAAAAGACGCGATAAGAACACCTTCGGTGTTTTTTTCGTCGCCCTTTTCACTGATTGTCGTTTTGGTAAAATCTACGTTCCGGCTCAAATCTTTTAATCGGTCTTCGCTGATATTCTCGTTGGCAAGACGCTGCGAGCGCACCGCACCGTTGATTGCCCGTTCGAGTTGAGAGTTGGCAACATAATCGCCGGCTTTGCGCGAGAAAAATTCAAATTTTGCGTCCGCCGCGTCATAATCCGGCGGAATGATTAAATAAGCGTCGAGTTCCTTGCCCGTAATTTTACCGGTTAGTTCTCGCTTGATTTGTTCAAGCGATTTTGCCGCCGCATCATATTCGATAAAATTAAATGTCGCGCCCAATTGCTCGGCGGCGCGCTTCATCTGTTCATCCGGCGTAGTCGTAGTTGAATCTTTTATCAATTCATCCGTCGATTGCCGCTTCTCTTTAGACGCTGTTGTTTCGAGCGCCAGGTTCTCTCTGAGGCGCGGCGCGATTCGCCTGGTCTCGTCAACGACCGCGAGGCGCGTCGGTTCGCTTTTGATTGAAAAAAGCAGTGCGGGAACAACCGCAAACGCTGCCGACAAAACAGGGAACAATAAAGTTACCAGCAAAAACGACCATTTCAGAACGATTTTTTTGTATTCATGTTTGACGACTGCAAGAAATTTTCTCATTGGTTTCGGTTATTTTTTCAATAAAGATGTCGTTTAGACTTGGTTCAATCTGCTCGAATTTTGAAATGCTCGCGCCATTTTCAATCAATTTTTTCAACAAAATTTGCGCGTCGGTGTTTTCCGCTAATTCGATTTCCATTTCGTCGGCGTGCGTGACGATTTTGGCGACCAGTGATGCGTCTTCCAGAACCGCATTACCGCCGATGCAGCGGAGCGCGATTAAATTTTTGCTGAAACTGCCCTTCACCTCGCGCAGCGTTCCGCCGATAACTTTGCGCGATTTGTTAATCAAAATTATGTCGTCGCATAGTCTTTCGGCGGTTTCCATTAGATGCGTCGAGAAGATTATCGTTTTGTGTTGAGCTTTGAGTTCGGCGACGACTTCGATTAAAAATTCGACGTTCACCGGGTCAAGCCCTGAAAACGGCTCGTCCAGAATCAATAAATCAGGGTTGTGCAAAACGGTTGAGATAAATTGAATTTTTTGCGACATCCCCTTTGAAAGGTCGGTCGTTTTTTTCGTTTTCCATTCGGCGAGCTTCATTCGTTCGAGCCAGAAATCAATTCTTTTGTCCGCTTCCGACTGCGAAACATTTTTGAGCGCGGCAAAATATCGCAGTTGGTCCTGGACTTTCATTTTTTTATACAATCCGCGCTCTTCCGGCAGATAACCGATGCGGTTTTGCGTTTCGTTGGAAATTCTTTCGCCGAAAAGCTCGATTTTTCCTTCGTCCGGCGCAGTAATACCGACAATCATCCTGATTGTTGTCGTTTTGCCCGCGCCGTTCGGACCTAAAAAACCGAAAACTCTGCCCGCCCCAACGTCGAAAGAAAGATTGCTGACCGCCGTAAATTCGCCGTAATGTTTAGAGACGTTTTCGACGCACAACGTCGTATTATTTTCGCTCATCTTTTAGTAACAACTATAAAGAAAACTTTCTGATTTGAAAAACTTATTATATTTTATTTACGTGACAACGAAAATTTTGTTTATTTGTTTATAAAATTAAAAATGGAAATTTCGTTCTAAAAAACTTCAAATAACTATGGATGTTCCCGAAAAAAGTAAAATTGTTGAAGACGGCTATAATCAAATCGCCGACATTTATCATTCCCTAAGGCTCGCTAAAAAAGATTTGAATTATCAATATTTTGATAATCTTTTTCACTTCTTTCCCGAATCGGGAAAGGTATTGGATTTAGGTTGCGGCGGCGGACAACCGCTGACCGCGTATTTTGCCGATAAAGGATTTGACGTAACCGGCGTCGATCTTTCGCGCGAGATGATTGAGATTGCAAAAACACAAATTCCGCAAGGAAGATTTTTTGTTTCCGATATGGTTGAATGCCAGTTTACCGGGGAAGAATTCGATGTCATCGTCAGCGCGTTTGCAATTATCCACGTTCCGCAGGAAAGACAATTAATCCTTTTCAAAAAAATCTTTGAGTGGCTGAAAAAAAACGGCACGGCGTATCTGGTTTTAGCCAATCAAGATGTAAAAGAATGGCGTGAAGATTTTTACGGCGTTGAAATGTATTGGTCGCATTTCGGCAAACAAAAATATCAGGAATTAATTGATGAAGTCGGATTCGAGTTGATTTGGGATGAAGTTGAGAATTTGCCGAACGGCGAAGTTTTTTATAACGTCATCCTGAAAAAAGAGTAACAACATAGGCAATTTATCTGCACAAATGCCGCCGTGAAATTGCCGTAATGTTTGGAAACATTCTCGACCTTCAATATCGTGTTATTTTCGCTCATCTTTAAGCTGTAACTATTAAATGAAACTTTTCTGTTTGAGAAACTTGTTGTAATTTACAGTCACGAGAGATTTTTAATTTTAGTTCGGGAGATTGCTTTTATGAAGATTGCCTATTGGATTGTCACCGGTCTTTTTTGTTTAATGATGCTCGCAGGCGCGGCAGTAGAAATATTTGCTTTTGGTGAATCCGTCAAAATGCTCGCCCAACTCGGTTATCCGGCGCACATCGCCTACGTTCTGCCGGTCACAAAAATCGCGGGCGTGATTGCGATTCTGACAAGATATTCCAACACATTAAAAGAATGGGCATACGCCGGATTTTTCTTTGACTTCGTTCTCGCGGCTCTAGCGCATTATTTCTCCGGCGTGCCGAGTCCGATTGCGGCAATCGTCGCGCTCGTTCTGCTGATGACTTCCTACGCGCTCGGCAAGAAAGTTTACGCCTAAAATCTTTCGACATTATCCGATAAAATAAAAAATATGCATTATTACAACGAAGAAGATTTAGGCAGATTCGGCGACATAGCCAAATATAAACCGGAATTATTTGAAAAATTTCTCGCATGGTATCAAGCCTGCCAGGAAGAAGGCGCGCTCTCAAAACGCGAAAAGGCTTTGATTGGTTTAGCCGTTGCCGTGACGGTTCAATGTCCGTATTGCATCGAGGCTTTTACAAATTCCAGTTTGGAAAACGGCTCGAATATGGAACAGATGACCGAAGCGATGCACCTTGCATCGGCAATTCGCGGCGGCGCAAGTCTGATTCACGGCATCCAATCGCACAACGCGCACGACAAGGTTTCAATGTAACTCGCGGTAGTTTTTTTATGCAGGCAGTTCAAATTACCAGAAACGGAAGACCGGCTATTCCGAATTCGCCGACGAATTTTTCGTCAAAATTCGTCGGCGGGGCAGAGCTTCGCGCCGTTGTCATTGACGCTTTGCAGGTCAATGTCGGCAAGCTCTGCAATCAGGCTTGTAAGCATTGCCACGTTGATGCAAGCCCAAAACGCACGGAAATAATGTCGCGCGAGACGATTGATGCGTGTCTGAAAGTTTTGCAAAAATACAAAATCCCGACGCTCGACATCACGGGGGGCGCACCCGAAATGATTCCTGATTTTCGCTATTTTGTGACCGAGGCG
>JALZOH010000261.1 GCA_030857305.1 Acidobacteriota bacterium | reverse complement strand
AAGCGCTGGTGCGGATATCGCACCGCTACTTCAGGGGCTGGAGGGCGACCTATGCCAATCTCCGCACTGGGGCTACCTATTGCAGGGAGAACTTACCGTCACCTACGCAGACAACACAGAAGAAGTCGTCAGCAGCGGCGACCTATTCTACTGGTCGCCCGGACACACTGTGAGAGTCGGTGAAGACGCCGAGGTCATTCTGTTCAGTCCGCAAGACGAGCATAGCAAGGTCATAGACCACATGCTGGGCAAGATGGTAGGCTAACTTCGAATGCATCGGCGATAATCATAACAATTCGTTGCAGCCGACGCGCTTCGCAACCCGGCTGAGCTCAGGCGTTGGGCGGCTTCCCGTGATTAAATGATGCGTATGGGAAATCAGTGGCTTAAATTAGGCGGCATTCTTAGCTTTGGCGTTGCGCTTCTCCACGTCGTAATTATCTTCGTCGGTGCATCGGCTTACAGATACTTTGGCGCGGGCGAAGATATGGCGAAGGCAGCAGAATTAGGTTCGGCTTTTCCTGCGGTGCTGACGCTCGTTCTGGTCGCCATTTTTGCAATTTGGGGATTTTATGGATTGTCGGGCGCAGGAATCATTCGGCGGCTACCGCTCCTGAAGATTGCTTTGATACTAATCGGAGCAGTTTATACGCTTCGCGGAGTCGCCGTTTTTCAGCTACTTTTTCAGATTGTTACATCGGCGGCGGAAGTTGCGCCGCGTGAGATTACATTCTCGCTAGTTTCGCTGGTCATCGGCTTGGCTTATCTTATCGGGACAATTACAAGTTGGAGAAGTCTCGGCGCGAGCAATCGTATCGTTCAAACTTGAAGAAATAAAAGCGGCGGCGCGTCCTTGATGAAGCCGCCGCCCAACAAGTCATTGGACGTGCGGGCAGGGGCAGCGACTTTCTTATCGCGTCGTCCGTTAAACCTAAAGTTGCGCGTAGCGGTTTCGCCCCACGTCAACTCCGTCGTTGCTCTTTATTTATTGGTTACTGAAATTTCATTCGATGTCGTGTTGGTCGACCAAATTTGCGGAGTTCCGGTGTCAAGCTCTTCACTCTTTAGCTTCTCTTCAAGTGCAATTTGCAAAACTTCATCAATCGTTTCGACCGTGTGAATCGTCAAATCTTCACGTACTTCTTCGGGAATATCTGCTAAATCCTTTTCATTGTCTTTTGATAAAATAATTGTTTTCAAACCGAAACGATGGGCGGCGAGCATTTTTTCTTTGACTCCGCCAATCGGCAAAACTTTTCCGCGCAGAGTTATTTCGCCGGTCATCGCTACATCGTGCCGAGCCGCTTTTCCGGTCAAAGCTGAAACCATCGCCGTGGCAAGTGTGATTCCGGCTGAAGGTCCGTCTTTTGGAATCGCGCCTTCGGGAACGTGGATGTGCAAATCTTTTTTGTGAAAATTCTTTTGGTCAATATCGAGCGATTCGGCACGCGTGCGAATACAAGTCAGTGCGGCGTGTGCCGATTCCTGCATTACTTCGCCGAGTTTTCCGGTCAGGCGGACGCCGCCGCGCCCTTTGACGAGCGTGGCTTCGACCTGTAAAACTTCGCCGCCGACTTCCGTCCACGCTAAGCCGTTGACCAAGCCTATTTCGCTTTTTCGGGCAATGTCCTGTTTGCGGAAACGAATTGTACCAAGCAGTTCACGCACCTTTTCGGCGGTAATTACTTCCTTAAAATCCGTTGCTTTGTTTGCCGCGACAAATTTTCTGGCAACTTTTCTCAGGCACGAGCTAAGTTCCCTTTCCAAATTACGAACGCCCGCTTCGCGCGTGTAATGCCGGATCACTTCTAAAACACCGTCGTCCGTGAATTTAATTTTATCCGCATCTAAACCATTTCCCTCGGCTTGTTTCGGAATCAGATGGCGTTTGGCAATCTGCGCTTTTTCGAGTTCCGTGTAACCTGAAAGATTGAGGATTTCCAGGCGGTCTTGCAGCGCTGCCGGTATCGTATGCAAAACATTCGCCGTCGCTATAAAAAAGACTTGCGATAAATCATAATCTACGTCCAAATAATGATCGCGGAAAGTATTGTTTTGTTCCGGGTCGAGAACTTCGAGCAGCGCCGCGCTCGGGTCGCCGCGAAAATCCTTGCCGAGCTTATCAACCTCATCAAGAAGGATAACCGGATTGATTGTTCCGGCACGCTTCATCAACTGGACGATTTGACCGGGCAGCGCGCCGATATAAGTTCTCCGATGACCGCGAATTTCTGCTTCGTCGTGAACGCCGCCTAAAGATAGACGAACAAATTTTCTGCCCGTCGCATTGGCGATTGATTTCCCCAAAGATGTTTTTCCGACTCCGGGCGCGCCGACAAAACATAGAATTGTGCCTTTTGGATTTTTAACAAGCTGCCGAACGGCGAGATATTCCAAAATTCTTTCTTTGATTTTCTCCAAGCCGTAATGGTCTTCGTTTAACACATTTTCGGCTGCCGATAAATCATTAATTTCTTCTGAAGTATTTTTCCATGGAACATTTATCAACCAATCAAGATATGAACGCGAAACGGTTCCTTCAGCAGACATCGGCGGCATCGCCTCAAGACGCGAAAATTCCTGCAAAGCCTTTTCTTTCGCTTCATCGGTCATCCCTGCTTCTTCGATTTTTTTCTTGAGCTCGTCGAGTTCCGCTTTGTCGTCTTTGCGCCCGAGTTCTTTATGAATCGATTTCATCTGCTCATTGAGATAATATTCGCGCTGGTGCTTGTCCATCTGTTTTTTAGTGCGCGTATGAATCGAGCGGTCAAGCTGTTTTTTCTCAATTTCCATTTCAAGAATGTCAACCAATTTCTGCAGCCGATCCTGAACACTGAATATCTCCAGCAATTCCTGTTTTTCTTCAACCGGAATGCGCAGATGCGAACTCATCGCGTCAGAGATTTGCGCGGCGGAGATTCCTCTCAAGCTGGTGTGTAGCGCGTCCGTATAAGCATCAGGCGACGCGCGCATCAGCTGTTCGATTAATGTGTGGATTTTTTGGAGCAGACCATCCGTCCGGTAACCGGATTCATCAACTGACGGCACATTGCGCACAAGCGCGAAAAACATTCCTTCATCATCCTTTTCAAAACGAACAGCAGCCCCGCGTTCGCGCCCTTCGACGACAACTTTTATTTGACCGTTATCCTGTTTTTGCGCCTGCAAAATTCTGCCGAGCGTCCCGACCGTATAAATTTGTTCGGGACTCGGCTCATCGACGGTGGCATCGTGCTGGGTTGCCAGAAAAATATTTTTCTCGCCCGCCATCGCTTGCTCTAGTGCTTTGACCGAACTTGGTCGTCCGATTTTAAAAGCTACTTTGGTAAACGGAAAAATGACGACGTCGCGAATCGGAACCATCGGGTATCGCGAAATATCAGGTGGCATCTGGTCTGTAAATTCTTGCATAAGTTGTAAAACTCTTTAATTTGGAAAATTTTTCTCGCGGGTAGATTAATGATTATGAGCCTCGATATTTTAATTTTAGAACATTTTGGACATAATCGGTTAATTTGCCATTTGAAATAACCCCGGCGAAATTTTCTTTGTGAATAAAATTACGAAGTCAGGTTTAAAGATAAAAGTTTGAAATTGCATTTGCAAGTTTTATCAATCAATAAAAATCAAATCTGAATCCGGCAAATATTTTTGTTACTCAAACAACGATCGTGCAGAAATATTGAATGACAAACGCGTAATCTATTATCATCAATCATTCTATTTACCATTCAGAGCCACAACACCGGGCAGTTCGTCGCCGGCGAGAAATTCAAGCGTCGCGCCGCCGCCGGTTGAGATATGCGATATTTTATCGTCCAGATTTGCCTGATTGATCGCTGAAACCGAATCGCCACCGCCGACAATCGATGTGGCGCCGGCATCGGTGGCATCCGCTACTGCGTTGGCAATTGCAATCGTGCCTTCGTCGAACGGTTTTTCTTCAAACATTCCCATCGGACCGTTCCAGACGATTGTTTTGGCACCTTCCAAAGCCTGTTTGAAAATCTGGATTGTCTCAACGCCGATGTCCAAACCGACGAGTCCTTTGTTGGTGAATTCAATCGGAATTGTTTTACGCGAATTGAGCGGGTCGTAAGAATCAACAACTTGATGGTCGGTCGGCAAAATCAATTCAACTCCTTGCTCCTCAGCCATTTGCTCAATTTCCAGAGCCTTTGGCATCATTGCATCTTCGACCAGTGATTTGCCGATTGTGTATCCTTTCGCCTTGAAAAATGTGTAAGCCATCGCGCCGCCAATCAGAAGTTTGTCTACTTTTCGCCGGATTAATGATTCGATAACCGGAATTTTGTCGGAAACTTTTGCTCCCCCTAAAATTGCGACGAACGGGCGTTCGGGATTATTT
>JALZOH010000260.1 GCA_030857305.1 Acidobacteriota bacterium | reverse complement strand
AAGAAAAGTTAGCCGGAGCAAACACCAAAAAAATTCTTGGCTTCGCTTATTACGCCTTCTTTTTAATTTTGTTTTGGTTTTTCTTTGAACGCGCGATGTTTGAAGCTCCAAACGGAATATTGACGGGAGCGTCAAACAATTTGGGCGATTTACCATTTCATCTCGGCGCGATATTTTCCTTTACCGACGGAAATAATTTTCCGCCTGACAATCCTTCTTACGCCTTCGCCAAATTCTCTTACCCGTTTATTGTTGATTTGATAACGGCGAGTTTTGTAAAATTAGGTGCGAGCGTCCGTGACGCGATGTTGATTCAAAACGTCACTCTGGCATTTTCCCTGCTCGTTATTTTAGAGAGATTTGCATTTAAATTAACCGGCAGTCGACTCGCCGGGAAAATCGCTCCGGCTTTGTTATTCTTTAGCGGCGGACTCGGCTTTCTGTGGTTTTTTAAAGAATACTGGCAGGGCGCGCAAGGATTTTTTGAATTTATCTGGAACCTGCCGCGCGACTACACAATCGGCGAACAATTTCGCTGGGGCAATTCTTTAGTTACGCTTTTTATTACTCAAAGAAGCCTTCTGGTGGGAATGCCGCTGACAATTATTGTTTTACAAAAACTTTGGGAATTATTTGCCACAGAGGACACAGAAAAACACAGCGAAAAAATTAAAAGAGTTGAACAGGATAAACAGGATAAAAAAGCACTTACTACTTACTACTTACCACTTACCACTTTTTTCGTCGGTCTTCTCGCCGGAACTCTGCCGCTGATTCACGCGCACAGCCTGTTTATTTTATTTGTCGTCAGCGCGTTTTTATTTTTTTTAAGGCTGGATAAATGGCGCGAATGGATTGCGTTTGCGGTCGGCGTTTTGATCGTCGCCGTTCCCGAACTTTTCTGGGTAATGACGGGCAGCGCAACTCATCTGACGAAATTTATTGACTGGCACTTTGGCTGGGATGCGCGGGATGCGAATGTCTTTTGGTTCTGGGTGAAAAATACGGGGATTTTTATTCCGCTTTTGATTTTAACTTTTTTGTTAATGCTAAAAAGCAAAGACTCAGATGAAGAAAACAAAGAAAATGAACCGCAGGTAAACGCAGATATGCGCGGATTAAGAGCGGTGAAAGCTAATAAAGAAATTTATCACTCACCATTCACCATCCGCCATTTGTATTTTTATTTACCGTTTGCATTTTTATTCATACTTTCAAACACGATCAAGCTCGCGCCGTGGGAATGGGATAATATAAAGGTTTTGATTTACTGGTTTATCGCTTCGATTCCATTCGTCGCTGCTTTTTTAGCGTGGCTCTGGAATAAAAACAATCTTTTAAAATTTGTTGCTGCCAGTTGTTTGCTGGCGCTGATTTTAGCGGGCGCGCTCGATGTCCTGCGCGTCATTTCAAAGGAAATAAATTACCAGGTGTTCGACCGAGACGCAATAAAAATTGTTGAACAAATCAAGCAAAGAACCGCGCCGAATTCTCTGTTTCTCAACGCGCCGACATATAATTCAGCCGTTGTTTTATCCGGCAGACGTTCTCTTATGCGTTACGTGGGACATCTTTCTTCGTACGGAATCGATTACGCCGAGCGCGAAACCGACCTCAAACAAATTTATGCAGGCGGTGAAACGGCGGAAAATTTTCTGAAAAAATACAATATTGAATATGTTTTAATAAGTCCTGTAGAGAAAGGTTCTTTACAGATTAATGAAGGGTTTTTCAGTAAATATCCGGTAATTGCCGAGTTCGGGCAATATCGCGTTTATCAAATCAAGAAATGAAATCACAGATGAATACAGACGAAAGAAAATTTGGGGAAAGTGGTCGGTTCAGAGCCAGAAACCAAAGACCACAAACCGAAGACTACCAAAAAGTTAACTTTCGGTTCTCAATTCCTGATTCTTATTGGCTTGCCGGTTGTTTTATCATTACGGCGATTGCCGCGTTCCTGCGCTTTTTCTGGCTTGAACTCAAACCGTTTCATCACGATGAAGGCGTCAACGGTTTTTTTTTGACGAATCTTTTCCGCGATTACATTTATAAATACGACCCGACAAATTATCACGGTCCAGACCTTTATTATATCGCGCTCGCCTTTTCAAAGATTTTCGGCTTAAATACCATCAGTGTCCGCTCAAGCGTGGCGATTTTCGGTTTATTAACCGTTGTTTTAGCTTTCTGTTTGAAAAAATACATCGGCTCCATCGGTAGCCTGACCGCCGCGCTTTTTCTCGCGCTCTCGCCCGGAATGGTTTTTATCTCGCGCTATTTTATTCACGAGATGCTGTTCGTTTTTTTTAGTTTCGGCATTGTCGTCGGTATTTTGTATTTTATTGAAAAACGCAAAGTTGGAGTTTTCGCCATCGCGACGATGACTTTGCTTCTGCTCGTCTGTTTTTTGCCGACCGCGCTAAATCTGGCAAATCTTGTCAGCGCGGAAAATATTGTTTTGTTATGGGTTTTGCGAATAGCTTTATTCGCTGCCGAAGCGATTTTAGTTTTTTTAATAATGCGAATGCTTGTCGCATGGAAGAGCGGAACGCCAATTTATCTGATTCTCGCTTCTGCTTCCGCCGTTTTGCTTTTTGCCACGAAGGAGACAGCATTTATCACCATCGGCACAATGCTCATCGCGGTTGTATTCGTTTGGTTGTGGCGAAAGATTTATCGTGCCGCCGTCGGCGAACCGTCGGAGAATGAGCTTGAACCGGTCGAACTCAACTGGCGGACATTTCGCGCGCGACTCGGCAACACAACCGATTTGCTTCTCACCTTAGCCGCCGTTTTGATTGTCTTTGGTTATGTCGGCGTTTTATTTTTCTCTTCGTTTTTCACTTATTCCGAAGGCGTTCCGGCAGCTTTCAAGGCTTATGCTTTCTGGACGAAGACCGGCACGGGCGATCACACGCAAAACGGTCTGTGGGGATACTTTTGGTGGGGAATGAAAATTGAAGCGCCGATTATGATTCTCTCGGCTCTTGGAACCGTGATTGCTTTTATCAAAGCGCGGCACCGGTTTGCGCTTTTCGCAGGTCTCTGGGCATTCGGACTTTTCGCCGCCTATTCGATTATTCCATATAAAACGCCGTGGCTCGCGCTTTCGTTTCTTTTGCCGATGTGTCTTGTGGCAGGATACGGCATCAACGAGTTACTCACTTCGCGCGATGTTTGGCAGCGAACTCTGGGGGGAATTTTTGTCTCGCTAGCGATAGCAATTTTGGGTTATCAAACTTATGATTTGAATTTTCAAAGATATGACGATGACCGGATGCCTTATGTTTACGCCCATACAAAGCGCGGCTTTCTCAATTTGATAAAAAATATCGAATACTACGCCGAGAAAAGTGGCAAAGGCAAAGACGCGAGCATTGAAGTCGTTTCGCCCGAATACTGGTCAATGCCCTGGTATCTGCGCGAATACCCGAAGGCGATCTTTCACGGAACATTCATCGATACTTCGACCGCAGAAATGATTGTCGCGTCCGAAAAGCAACTCAACGCGCTCAACCAACGATACGGCGCCCAATATAAATACGCCGGAATCTATCCGCTGCGACCTGGCGTCGAACTCTATTTGTTAGTCAGAAAAGACTTAGCTGATTTGAATACCAGAGAAATCCAAAAAATCGACGTTAAGACGCCGTAGAGATATTTACGGGCGACAACCTTTTGCGGAGATTTGTCGCCTAATGTTTTAAAAAATAACAGGAACGGAGGGGATAAAAGGGATATTTAAATTATTTGTTTTATCTCTGTCTATTTTCTTCATCCCTGTAAAATTAAAAAACTATGTTTCGACAATTTCTGATTTTCGCTTTTGTATTATTAGTGACAACTTCAATTTTCTCGCAAACTCCACCGGTTGAAACGGGCGTTTCGCAAACGCTGGCAAAATGGCGCGCGGCGAATTATTCGGACGTGCGTTATAAATTGAATCTGACGCTGGAAAAAATGTCGCCCGTTTTGAAAGGCACGATTGAAGTTTCGGTTAATCTGAAAAATGCGAATGATATTGTTCTCGATTGGCGCAAGATAAAAGGTAAAGAGCAGTTTTACAAAATCACAAATGTTGAATTAAACGGCGGAAAAGTCGAAGCCAAAGAAATCAACGAGCATTTACTTATTCAAGGCGGCAAACAAGGCGCAAATACAATAAAGCTAAACTTTGAATCGCCGATTGCGACGAGCGGCGCTAGCGTAACGCGCTACGTTGACAAGGAAGACGGCGCGGAATACGTCTATTCGCTGTTCGTCCCGTCGGACGCAAGCACGGCGTTTCCCGTGTTTGACCAGCCGGATTTGAAGGCGAGATTTAGTTTGATTGTTGATGCTCCAAAAGATTGGGAAGTAATTTCAAATACTG
>JALZOH010000259.1:192-4381 GCA_030857305.1 Acidobacteriota bacterium | reverse complement strand
CGAAATCTTTTTATTTTGAACTTGACAAACTTTTTATAGATTCGTATAGTCTGAAGTTTCGGACATTGGTCTGGCAGCAAATAGTAAGTAAAAACTTAATGTTTGCTTGAAAGCGTAAACATTTGAAATATCAAATGTGAAAACATATATTGTAGCGTAAAACTAAACGTCAGCGACTTTCTTTGAAGAGAAAAACGCTCCAGCGTTTAGGGCAAATCAAAATTAAATTGTTTTGCTACCTAATAAGCCACGCTACAGAAAAGTTTGAAATGGGAGTCCGTCAGGCGCTTTTGTAAAAAAGACATCCCGAAAGTTTTAATCAATTTAATTTATTTTGCGAGTAACCACTTGCGCTAACTGCCGAGAATGTTCGGTAAGAGGTAGGTTAGAGGTTGCTTTCGTTTTTAGTTACAAAAACTCTTTTAGAAGTTTTGAAGATAAAAGAATAAAAATGCCGACAATCAATCAATTAGTTCGCAAAGGTCGCCAAGCCGTCAAATATAAGACGGCGAGTCCTGCGTTGCAGTCAAGCCCGCAAAAACGCGGCGTCTGCACGCGCGTTTACACGCAAACTCCGAAGAAACCAAACTCGGCGCTGCGCAAAGTGGCGCGTGTTCGCCTGACCAACGGAATCGAAGTTACGACTTATATTCCGGGCATCGGACACAATTTGCAGGAACACTCGATTGTGATGATTCGCGGCGGTCGCGTTAAGGATTTACCGGGCGTGCGTTATCACGTGATTCGCGGAACGCTCGATTCAAGCGGTGTCGCAAACAGAAATCAAGCTCGTTCAAAATATGGCGCGAAACGACCGAAAGGCGCGAATCCAAAAGGGAAGTAATTTTCGATTTGCAATTTGCGATTTTCGATTTTGCTCAGATTTCAATCGCAAATTACAAATCGAAAATCGCAAATAAAAATATGCCAAGAAGAAGAGTTGCAGGAAAAAGAGACGTTTTACCAGACCCGATTTATAACAGCGTGATGGTTACGAAATTCATCAACGGCGTAATGCTGGCGGGTAAAAAATCGGTTGCCGAAAAAGCATTCTATGGCGCGATGGAAAAGGTTGCCGAAAAGACCGGCGAAGAACCGCTTAAACTTTTTAAGAAAGCGATTGATAATGTTGCTCCGGCTTTAGAAGTCAAATCCCGCCGAATCGGCGGCGCGACATATCAAGTTCCTTTGGAAGTCAGCCGCGACCGTCGCAGTACTCTGGCAATTCGCTGGATTGTGACAAATGCCCGCAAGCGCGGCGAAAAAACGATGACCGACAAATTGGTTGGTGAATTGCTGGATGCGACTAACAATCGCGGTAACGCCGTCAAGAAGAAAGACGACGTACACCGTATGGCGGACGCGAATAAGGCTTTTGCACATTATAGATTTTAAGAAATTGGGGTAAGTGAAAAAGTTGTAAGTGGTAAACGGTATGTTGTAAGTGAAAAACCAAATACTTACCACTTACAACTTACCATTTACCACTTTTATCTCTACCGTTTACCGCTAAAGAAAATGGCAAACATTAGTTTAGATAAATACCGAAACATCGGAATCATGGCGCACATCGACGCGGGTAAAACCACGACCACCGAGCGCGTGCTTTATTACACCGGCGTTTCGCATAAAATCGGCGAAGTCCACGAAGGCACGGCGACGATGGACTGGATGGAGCAGGAACAAGAGCGTGGAATTACGATTACCTCCGCCGCAACGACTTGTTACTGGACGCGCACAGGTGTCGAACATCGGATTAATATTATTGATACGCCCGGTCACGTTGATTTTACGATGGAAGTCGAACGCTCGCTGCGTGTTCTGGACGGCGCGGTCGCCGTGTTTGACGGTGTTGCCGGTGTCGAGCCGCAGTCGGAAACCGTTTGGCGGCAAGCCGACAAATATAAAGTTCCACGCATTTGTTTTATCAATAAATTAGACCGCGCCGGAGCATCGTTTGAAAGAAGTTTCGATTCGATAATCAACCGTCTGGGCGCGAATGCCGTCGCTCTGCAAATTCCGATTGGTTTGGAAGACAAGCTAAGAGGCGTTGTTGACCTTATCACGATGAAAGCATTGATTTGGGACGACGAAACCAAAGGCGCGGAATATCAAGTTACGGACGTTCCCGCCGACCTGGTTGACGCGGCAAAAGAAGCGCGTGAAAAATTGATCGAAGCCGTTTCGAGTATTGATGATGATTTGATGGGAAAATACCTGGAAGGCGAAGAAGTTTCGGAAGCCGAAATCCGCAAGGCACTTCGCAAAGGAACGCTTGAAATGAAAATCGTCCCGGTTGTAACAGGTTCGGCTTTCAAAAATAAAGGCGTTCAAACATTACTTGACGCAGTTGTTGATTATTTGCCGAGTCCTCTGGACGTTCCGCCAATCGAAGGCATCAATCCGAAAACTAATGAACTCGAACCGCGTGAAGCCAATGCATCCGCGCCGTTTTCAGGGCTGGTTTTCAAATTAATGGCTGACAAACATCTTGGACAGCTTTCATTTGTTCGCATTTACAGCGGAACGGTCAGCGCGGGTTCTTACGTTTACAATACGATTAAAAACCAAAAAGAGCGCGTCGGACGACTTATGTTGATGCATGCTAACAAACGTGAAGACATTGAAACAGCGTCGGCAGGTGAAATTGTCGCTATCGGCGGAATGAAGAATGTGACCACCGGCGACACGATTTCCGACGAAAATAAGCACATCATTTTAGAGTCGATGGAATTTCCAGACCCGGTTGTGCGAGTCGCAGTCGAGCCGAAAACTCGTCAAGACCAAGACAAAATGGGCATTGCGCTTAATCGTTTGGCACAAGAAGACCCGAGTTTTCAGGTTTCCAGCGATCACGAAACCGGACAGACAATTATCGCCGGAATGGGCGAACTGCACCTTGAAATCATTGTTGACCGGATGAAGCGCGAATTCGGTGTTGAGGCTAATGTGGGCAAGCCGCAAGTGGCTTACCGTGAAACAGTTACAGCATCTGCGCCGGGCAAAGAAATTTACAAGAAACAATCGGGCGGTCGCGGAAAATTCGGTCACGTCGAACTCGAAATCGAACCGGCTCCGGGCGAAGGTTTTGTATTTGAAGATAAAATTACCGGCGGCTCGATTCCGCGACAATTTATCAAGCCGACAATGGAAGGCGTCAGAGATGCGATGCAGCGCGGTTATCTGGCAGGCTACGAATTGGTGGACATTCGGGTTAGACTACTTTTCGGTTCATATCATGAAGTTGACTCGGACGAAATTTCATTTCATCTGGCTGGCTCATTTGCCTTTCAAGATGCCGTGAAAAAAGCGAAACCCGTTTTGCTCGAGCCGATTATGAAAATAGAAGTCGTTACGCCGGAAGAATATATGGGCGCGGTTAACGGCGATTTGAACCGTCGGCGCGGACACATTGAAAAAATGGAGCCGCGCGTCGGCAACGTCCAAGTTGTAACGGCATTTGTGCCGCTTTCGGAAATGTTCGGATACACAACCGATTTGCGTTCATCAACGCAGGGACGCGCAACATCAACGATGCACTTTGAAAGATATGACCAGGCGCCGCGAAATGTGGCTGAAGAAATTATTGCGAAAGTAAAAGGCGCGGCGAGCTAGAATTTTTGAAAGATTTATGACAGGTGTTTCTGAAACAAAAATGAAGATGATTTATTGGAAGTCGGAGAAGTTTTGGCTCGGTAAATTGTTGGAACATCCTGAAATAATGACGCAAGGAGAAACGCTTCAGGAATTGGAAGAAAATCTCAAAGACGCTTATCTGATGATGGCAATGGACGATGTGCCGCAAAAGTATGAAGTCAAAGAGATTTCGATATGAAGCGGAAGGAGTTTGTCAAACAATTGACAAAAGCGGGTTGTATTTTGTTGCGACACGGTTCAAGACACGCATTTATTTGAATCCCTTGAATGGAAGAAAACAACCTGTGCCGCGACATACAAATGTTGACGAGCGATTGGTAAAACATATTAGAAAGTTTTTGGGAATTGAAGAAAAATAATTTTTTGAGGCATCAAAATTTATGAGTAAAGAGAAGTTTGATCGGTCGAAACCGCACGTTAATATTGGAACAATCGGACACGTTGACCACGGGAAGACGACCCTCACGGCGGCAATCACCAAAGTGCTTGCTAAACATAATCCGAAGATTGTCGTTCGCGCCTTTGATTCGAT
>JALZOH010000259.1:0-182 GCA_030857305.1 Acidobacteriota bacterium | reverse complement strand
TGACAACGCGCCGGAAGAGAAAGCGCGCGGCATCACGATTGCGACCGCGCACGTTGAATATGAAACGGCGAATCGCCATTACGCGCACGTCGATTGTCCGGGACACGCCGATTACGTCAAGAATATGATTACCGGCGCGGCGCAGATGGACGGAGCGATCTTGGTGGTTGCCGCCACCGACG
>JALZOH010000258.1 GCA_030857305.1 Acidobacteriota bacterium | reverse complement strand
CGGTTGTGAAAATACTGACGATTAATTTGGAAAACACGGCGAGCAGAATGCCGACCACGGTTAAAAATCCGGCGCTGTAGAAGGCGGCAGTCCAGACGGCTTTTTCGGCGCGTTCGGGTTTTCCCGCGCCGAGCGATTGTCCGACAATGGTTGCCGCCGCGTTGCTCAATCCGACCGATGGCAGAAGCGCGAAAATAATCACCCGAATCCCGATTTGATAACCGGCGACCGCTTCGGTTCCAAAGCCTGAAACGATACGAATAAGCGCCACCCAGCTCGTCATTCCAATCAAAGTTTGCAAACTTGCCGAAGCCGAAAGTTTCGCCAGCCGCCAAATTCTTTTCGGCATCAACGGCAGATGTTTTTGCTGTATCGTAAAGCGGCCGCCGCGCCTGGTTAAAGAATAAAACGCATATAGAACGCCGACGCCGCGCCCAATCGTCGTGCCGACCGCCGCGCCCGTGACTCCCATTTCGGGAAAAAACCACACCCCAAAAATGAAACACGGCGCGAGAATTATATTCAGGATATTTGCCAGCCACAACACGCGCATCGCAATTGCCGCATCCCCCGCGCCGCGAAAAATTCCGTTGATCAAAAACAGAAAAACGATGACCGCATTCCCACCGAGCATAATGCGCGTAAAGGTTGTGCCCTGCGCGACAACATTTTCTTCCGCGCCCATCAGGGCAAGCAGCTGCGGCGCGAAAATTACACCGATGATACTGATTACTATTGAAACAATTAAGCCCAGATATAAAACCTGGACGATTGTCTGCGAAGCGCCGTCGCTGTCGTTTTCACCGATTCTGCGCGCGACGGTTGCTGATGCGCCGATCGAAATCCCAAGCGCCAAAGCGTAAACGATTACAATCATCGCTTCGGTCAAACCGACGACCGCCACTGCTTCGGCGCCGAGTTTGGCGACAAAGAAAATATCGACGACGGCAAAAAGGCTCTCGCCGAGCATTTCGATAATCATCGGCACCGAAAGCAGAAAAATTGCATTGCCAAGCGAGCCTTCGGTCAAATTTCGTTCGGTGCCGACAAACGCTTCGCGCAGAGTTGAGAAGAAGGATTGCTTTTGTTCGACACTATTGTCCATACCGCTTCCAGACGGAGATTCAATAAGATTAGACATAAAAATTGATCGAATATATAAAAGAAGAAAATCGCGCCAGGATGCGCCGGGATAGTTTAACTTTTCAGGAAAGCAAAAAGACAAACCGTAAACGGGTGCGGAAATTTAGCGGACAATGCATTTCATAATGTTTGCGAATATACCACAAAATTTGCTTTGAATAAAAATGCCGAAAGCAATAACTTAATTTTTATTTTCGCTTGTGTTTAGCGGCTTTAAATTCGTATTATTGACATCGCTTCACAAATTAAAAACATCTCTTTTCAAAACATCAAACAAAAGTTTACGAACTATAAAATTGCCTGTTCACACTTTGCTTTGTTTTTACTTTTGATGCTGTGATAAAATTTGAAAAACAGAGTATTTAAGCCGACTTATAAAGAAAATTGACATATTCCATATCTGGATTCATAATCTTTTAGATTTAAGTAACTAAATAAAATTCAATTGCTGTAATTTATTCCCCGCGTGTTTGGAGGTTTGAAGTAGAAAACTATGTCTTCCGCAAGTCTTCCTATAAAACGTTCGTTCGGACAAACAATGCGAAAGGGTGCGTGGTGGGCGTATCCCGTGTTGGTTTTTTTATGTTTGTCGGCTTTTGTTCTTTATTCGACTTGGGCAGCATTTCAGGGCGAGCATTATCGCTTTGGAAATTACCTGTCGCCGTTTTATTCGCCGGAACTTTTAGGCGGAACGCAAAGTCTATTCGGGGGAAAACCCGAGTGGATTCCGAAGTGGCTGCCCTGGTCGCCCGCGCTATTGATTCTCTGGGCTCCGGCGGGTTTTCGTTTCACTTGTTATTATTATCGCGGCGCGTATTACAAAGCGTTCTGGGCAGACCCGCCCGCGTGTGCCGTCGGCGAGCCGCGCTCGCATTATCTCGGCGAGCGAAAGTTTCCGCTTATTCTGCAAAACATTCATCGTTATTTTCTTTACCTCGCGCTGATTTTTATAGTTTTTCTCGTTCATGATGTCTGGAATGCGTTTTGGTTCACCGACGCGGCGACGAATGTTACTTCCTTCGGCATAGGTGTCGGCACGATAATTCTGGCGGCAAACATCTTTTTTCTCGGTGGTTATACGTTCAGTTGTCATTCTTTACGGCATCTGGTCGGCGGCAAATGCGACCAGCTTTCAAAATTTCCGATTCGCCAAAAGGCTTATAACTGCGCCAGTTGTCTTAACAAACGACACGGAATATGGGCTTGGTGCAGCTTATTCGTTGTCGGATTTTCGGATATTTACGTGCGGCTTTGTTCGATGGGGATTTGGACGGATTGGCGAATTTTTTAAAAGATTTTTTCCACGGTATTTGTAGGGGCAGGTCTTGTGCCTGCCCGATGAGCGAAGCAAAAAAATCGCCGTGCAAAATTCAAATTGAATAAAAATAAAACATTTTAGCGACATTCGTCGCTTTAGGCAGGCGCAAGACCCGCCCCTACCGTTGCTTTTCTTGGGTTTTATGGCGGAATACCAAACTTATGAACACGATGTTCTAGTAATCGGCGCTGGCGGCGCGGGCTTACGTGCGGCAATCGAAGCATCGGCGGCGGGCGTTTCAGTCGGATTGGTTTGCAAATCTCTTTTGGGAAAAGCCCACACCGTAATGGCGGAAGGCGGAGTGGCGGCGGCGATGGCGAATGTTGATGACCGCGACAATTGGCGCGTCCATTTTTCCGACACGATGCGCGGTGGGCAATATGTCAACAACTGGCGAATGGCGGAACTTCACGCCAAAGAAGCACCTGACCGCGTTCGAGAACTAGAGGCTTGGGGCGCGGTTTTCGATAGAACAAAAGACGGAAAAATTTTGCAGCGCAATTTCGGCGGACACAAATATCCGCGTCTGGCTCACGTCGGCGACCGGACTGGTTTGGAAATGATTCGCACGCTCCAAGACCACGGCATTCATCAAGGCATCGAAGTTTATATGGAAGTCACCGTCGTCGCGCTGCTCAAAGACGGCGAGCGCGTTGTCGGCGCATTTGCTTATGAGCGCGAACACGGAAGATTTCGTATTTTCAAAGCCAAAGCCGTAATTTTAGCGACCGGCGGTATCGGACGCGCCTACAAAATCACGAGTAACAGTTGGGAAGGAACGGGCGACGGACACGCGCTGGCATATGATGCGGGCGCGGAATTGCTTGATATGGAGTTCATTCAATTTCACCCGACCGGAATGGTTTATCCGCCAAGCGTACGCGGCATTCTCGTCACCGAAGGCGTGCGCGGCGAGGGCGGAATTTTGAAAAACAGCGAAGGTCGCCGTTTTATGTTCGACGACATTCCCGACAATTACAAAGACCAAACCGCCGACACCCCCGAAGAAGGCTGGCGTTATGTGACGGGCGATAAAAACGCCCGTCGTCCGCCCGAACTTCTGACACGCGACCATGTTGCCCGCTGCATCGTCCGCGAAGTCAAAGCCGGACGCGGAACACCGAACGGCGGAGTTTATCTGGATATTGCGTGGATTAAAGAAAAGATTTCAAACTCGCCGGAACACATCAAGAAAAAACTGCCGAGCATGTACCACCAATTCAAACAACTGGCAGATTTAGACATCACCGAGCAGCCGATGGAAGTCGGACCGACGACGCATTACATAATGGGCGGCATTCGCGTTGATGCCGATACGCAAGCCTCCACTGTGCCGGGACTTTTTGCGGCGGGCGAATGTGCCGCCGGAATCAACGGCGCAAATCGCCTGGGCGGAAATTCCCTTTCCGATTTGCTTGTGTTTGGCAAACGCGCCGGAGAATACGCGGCTGAGTACGCCAAAGAACAAATGCAAGGCGAAATCAACCAAAGCCAAATTGAACGGATGGGGCGCCAAACTTTGGAAGCGTTCGAGCGAACCGGCGGCGAAAATCCTTTTCAGATTCAACACGATTTGCAGGATATGATGCAGGATTTAGTCGGCATCGTGCGAACCGAAGACGAGATGCAACAGGCTTTAATCGGTATCAAAGAACTCAAAGAACGAAGAGAGAAAATAAGTTTGACGGGCAATATAGATTTTAATCCGAGTTGGCACACCGCGCTCGATTTACACAATCTGCTGACGGTTTCCGAAGCGATTACCCGGGCGGCGATTGAAAGAAAAGAAAGTCGCGGCGGACAGTACCGAGAAGATTATCCGGCAAAAGACGCGGAGTTCGGCAAAGTGAATTTCACAATCAAAAAAGACACGGACGGCGAAATGAAAATCGAGCGCGTGCCGATTCTCGAAATGCCCGCCGAGCTAAAACAGATTAT
>JALZOH010000013.1 GCA_030857305.1 Acidobacteriota bacterium | reverse complement strand
GCGTGTGCGCTTCGACCACGTTTGTGACCAGGGCGAATGTACCACCCAAACCGACGATTAACACCGTTAAAGCTAGAGATAATTTTAATTTGTTCATTTGTTTTTTCCTTATTTAATTGTTTTAGTCTGTATTTTAATTTTCGCTGACCACGACTTTGCCGCGCATCATATCCATTCCGCAGGCAAAGCCGATTTCGCCCGCTTCGGTCGGCGTGAATTCAACCAAAACGGTTTCGCCGACGGGCAGTTTTTTGCTGATATTTTGTTTTGAAAAAACGACTTCGCCGCCGCAGTTATTTGAATCGGCGCGATAAAACGCGAGCTTGACGGGCTGACCCTTTTTCAAAGGAATTAACGCGGGCGTGTAACCGTCGCCGGAAACCGTAATTTTTATCGCATCGGCGGGAACATTCGCGGCTCGCGCCAGTTCGTTATTGCCCGCCGGAACATTGACGACGAACGGAACGCTGATGACTTTTCCGCCGCGCTGAAACTGCGCCCACAATTTATAAAGTCCGGCTCGCGGAAACGCCGTGTGCGCCGAAACTTCCGATGCACTCGT
Source organism: Acidobacteriota bacterium (assembly GCA_030857305.1). Taxonomy (GTDB): domain Bacteria; phylum Acidobacteriota; class Blastocatellia; order Pyrinomonadales; family Pyrinomonadaceae. Next base: position 13,790 of record JALZOH010000013.1, on the reverse strand, counting down.
CTTTTTAGTTTCGCCTTCCATCGTTGAATGATTGTGTCCGTCAGCGGCGTGATCATCGGCTTTTTTCTCGTCCGTTTTCATATCGCCCATCTTCTCGCCTTTCGCCATCGGATGCGCGTGGACAAAATCCTTCATATCCTCGCTGATGATGACAAAATGCGCGATTTCGCCCAGATAATTCTGCAAATCAGTCGCGGGTTTTCCGCTGGATGCGTCAAATGCTTGAAAATCAAGCGTCAATTCCTGTCCGGCTTTTATTTCCGCGCTCGGCTTCATCAAGACTTTTAAGCTTTCCACCGATTTCTCAAAACTCGCGTCGGGCTGCAATGCGACTTTGGCGCGTTCCGTTCCCGCAACTTTGACATCAATCTGCTCGACGACCTGCACCGCATCTTTCGGCGTGAAATCCGCATAAAGTTTATAATCGCCGCCGTTCGGAAAAACGTGCGATAAGCGATAGCTGCCGTCGGCATTTTGTTCGGGATGAACGTGATAAAACTCCGCCAAGTCTTTTGAGACGACAAGCAAGTGCATCGGTTTTTCGTGGACGATTTGCAAATCTTTGACGACTCCGCCTTGTTTGTCTTTAACTGTGAACACTAAAGTCGTCTGTGTTCCGGCTTTGATTTCCGTCGGCTCTGCTTTGAAATCCACGCTAAAAGCCTTCGCCGAATCGTTAGTTATTTTATCGGTTGCCGCGCTGTTCGTTACGACGGCTTTGTTATTATTAACCGTTTCCGTAACCATCGCGCCGCTATCGCAAGCCACCAAAAAAACCGCGAAAATCGGTAAGCCCAAACTCAAAAAAATAATTCTTTTAATCATTTTATTTCCTCGTTACTTGTAAAACTTCTTCTAAATCTCTCGTAAATTTTTCAGCCGTCTGGAATCCGCGCAACCGGCGAAACTCTTTGCCTTCGGGCGTAATCAGACGGAAATCGGGTAAGCCGACGACTCCAAATTTTTCCGCCAACTGCGGTTCTTTGTCCGTGTCAATTTTGAGCAAAACTACATTTTGCAAAAATTCTTTAACCTTAGCGTCGGCAAAAGTTTCTTTTTCCATCCTCTGACACGGCACGCACCACTCGGCATAAAAATCAATCAGCAAAGCTTTGTTTTCTTTCTGCGCTTTGGCGAAAGCGTCGTCCAAAATCTTAAATCCCTGCGGCAAAACAAAAGCGTTTTCCAACGTTCCACTTGGCGTTTTAACGTTGGCTTTGCTTGCGACAAGCGTTGCTTTGAAACCTGTCTTATCAACGGTTTCAATAATTTTCTGCTCATCAATTTGCGATGCGTCGAATGTTATCTCGAACTCATCACGCTCCAAGTGCATTTCTACTTTTTTCACAGCTTCAAGCCCATCCAGGGCTTGTTTGACCTGCTCCGGTCAAGCCATTCATATCGCGCCGCTTTTGCTTTTCGTAAAACCTTCGATGTGCAGAAAAACCGTTTTCAGTTTTTCACTGCCGTTTTGATTTTCCGCTGTCCGCAACTCGCCGCAACCGGCGAAAAACAATAAAAATGTCGCTAAAAATAAAATTTTTTCCATTGATTACCTCTTTAACTTGGTTGCGTCGTGCGAAGTTGATAAACGCCTTCGGTCACAACGCGGTCGCCTTCCTTCAAACCTGAATTCACTTCAAAAAATTCCGCGCCTTCCGCGCCCAAAGCGACGGCTCGCCGCTCGAAACTTTCGCCGCCCGTGAACACAAAAACAAAGGTTTCACCCTGTTCGCGGACAACCGCCGATTTCGGCACGGCGAGAACTCGTCGGTCGCCGCTCGTATCAATCGTAACTTCGACAAAATTGCCGTCGCGCAGACGATTGAGCGGATTTTTCACTTCATAAATTACGGCAACGGTACGCGTTTCCGCGTTGACCGTTTGCCCGATTGAAACAAGCCTGCCGTCGCCGTCTGCCGTGCCGATTGTATAAATTTCGCCGTTCAAAGCCGAAGACGTAAAACTCGCGCGGGTTGATTCGCGCACAATCGGCAAATCTCGCTCGAAAACCTGCGCTTCGAGCAGAACGGTTGACAGATTGCTGATGCTCAAAAGCTCCGTTCCGCTTTCGACTTGCTGCCCGCTCGTCGCTTTAATTTCGTTAATCAATCCGGTAATTGGCGAAACGAGTGGAAAATTGCGCGTCGGCTGATTGACGCGCGGAGCGCGAAAGATGTTTTGTCCGGCGTTTGTTTGCTTAATTTGATTATCCAGCAGGCGAACTTGCTGTTCGGTGGAAGCGGCTTCCTGCTCGGCAACTTTGACGGCGGTTTGTGCTTCTTCGACACGCTTTCGCGGAACTGCTCCGACTTCCACCAGATTTTCCGAGCGGCGCAATTCTCTTTGCGCTTGGGCGAGTTGCGTTCTCGCTTGCTGGGCTTTAGCGCGTTGGTCGGCTTGCTGGGCTTGAAGCTGCAAAATCGTGTTTCGTAATTCCAATCGTTTGGCTTCAATCTCGCGCTGTTGCGATTCGACTTCGAGACGCTGCGATTCGAGTTCGGTCTGCCCCGACACATCTAAAATTTGCTCGACCGTGCCGATTTGTTCGCCGCGACCGACCGCCGCGCCAAGCGTGATGCCTTCGCGCAAAACTATTCTTCCGGCAACCGGCGGAACGACGACGGCGCGAGCGTCGGGACGCGCTCTGACAGTTCCCGTCGCCCGTAATCCGCTCGTAATTTGTCTGACTTCGACTGCCTGCGTTTTGATTCCAAAAAGCAATTGCGATTCTTTTGAAACGGTAACTCTGCCCGCGAGGGTATCGGCGATTTCCGCCGACGGCGCGGTCTCACTGGTCGTCACCGCCGTAATCTCACGAGCCTTGCGCGGCGGCGCGAGATACGCTAATGCAAAAGTGCCGAGCGCGAAAAACAAAATCGCGCCAGCGGCAAACGGCGCAACTCGTCGCAGACGTTGACTGCCGCTCGCGTCTTTCGATTTGACGAAAACAAATCCGAGCGCGCCCAAAGTCAACAAACTCAAAATTGCCATTCCGAGCCAAAACGTCCAATTGACCGCAGCTTTGCCGACGCTGACGGGAAAGTCGGTCGAAAAGTTGCGATTGTCGCTCGTCGCAATATTGAAAACGACTTTGAAATCGCCCGCGTTTTGAAAAACATACGCTGCGCGATAAGCATCGCCGCCTTCGTGTTTAGCCGCGATGTTTTCGGCAACGCTCGCGCCGTTTGTCGTCGTGATATTTGCCGTTACTGTCGCGTTGTCGAGCGCAAGCGGTTCGCCGCCTCCAAAACCGCCTTCGACTTTCTCAGCAATCCGCACGACAAACTGCACGTTTTCTCCCGTTCGCGCGTCGGACGGCGTGCGCGTCAATTTTAAATTGAACTGTCCCGCGTCCGTGCTGATGTTGCGCTCCGCCGTCACGCTCGGAATTAAATTTGTTTTGGTGGTCGTCGCGGTTGTCGTTTCGGTTTTCTTATCGGCAGAATGGTCTTCTTCGCCGTGCGCGGAAATAGTGAGCAGTGAGCAGTGAGCAGTAAGCAGTAAAAACAGAACTAATCTGACTACCGACCACTGACCACCGATCACTAACTTTGAACCTTGAACTTTGAACTTTGAACTTTGCATTAGTGTTTATGCGCCGAGCCGTAGAGTGCCTGCATCGTCAAAACGTCCACGCGAATAGCTTCCGTAATCGCTTTTGCCTGCGCTTCGTTCGCGCCGCTCGCTTTTATATCTGCGCCGAGCAGCAAATCGTTGTCGTGTCCTTTTCCGGCAAACTGTGCGAGAAACGGCGCGGGAACGCTGTCGGCGCGAACTTCCTTGATGACCGGCGAGCCATCTTTGTTGTCATAAACGACAATCACATCTTTGTCGCCGACTTTCACAACGGTCGCCGCGCCGACTTGCTTGCGCGCGCCGCCCGCCGTCGAAAAAGCCAGGTAGGAATGATGGTCTTTATCGGGAACTTTTGAGTCGGTGTCTTTTTCGATTGAAGCAATTTGTGCGTCTGAAACGTCCTTATGCTGGGTCGTAAAACTTTGCGCGTCGGGAAAAACCGCTTTGACGCTTGCCGGCGCATCGTTGTCGGTTTTCGGCGCAGTGTTCGTTGTCGCTGCGTTTGATGCCGTATTAGTGGCGACCGTATTAGTAGTTTTATTAGTTGTCTCTGGACTAGACGCGCACGCGCCTGCCAAACCAACCAAACTTAAAATTGTTACGATAACGATATGTTTCATTTCTTTTCCTCTTCGTTTTGTTTTTTTGTTAATTGCGTAAAACCGTCTTTTCTCGAATTTTTGAAAATCTCGCGCAGGAATTTTTCGCGCTCAATTTGCGGAACGATTTCCCTGTCGGGCAAAACGGAACTCGTATCGGGCGAAAAGCCTTCGGGCGGAATCTTTGTGCCGAGCGCGTTTTCGATTTCCGTCAAAGTGTCGTAATACTCGCGCAAAGCATCGTTATATTCGCGGACGTTTTCGCTTAATTTGCGCTGTTCGTTGATAACTTCAAAAAGCGAAAACTCGCCCAGGCTGTAAGCGGCGCGAATCGTCGTCAAATTAGCTTCAGCGCGCGGCAGAATCTGTGTCGCAAAAATGACCAGTTTTTCTGACGCAGCGCGGTATTTTCGATAAGCGACCGCCACATCTTTTTTGACGGTTGCTTCGAGAAACTCGCGCTGTCTTTGGGCGATAACTCGTCCGCTCACAGCTTCGGCAATCGCGCCTTTATTACGATTAAAAACGGGCAAATCAATTGACACGCCGAATGTCAGTTCGTTGTCTTTATCAACGGCAAAACCGCCGCCGATTCTTTCGGGCAAATCAATAATTCCCTTATTCCGCGAAAATTTCACCGAACCTGCAATGTTTGGCTTGCCTTCGGCATTTGCCAGATTGATTCGCGCCGCACCGACTTCTTCGGCAAGTTTCGCGGCTTGCAAATCCGAGCGTTCGCGCAAAGCGATTTCCGTCAATTGCGAGAGCGGCAAATCGAGTCGAGGCGGACGTTCGCTCATAGGCGTGAGCCGCAAATCTTCATTCACATCCAAACCGACCAATGCCCGAAGACTCAAAAGTTCGGTTTCGATTTCGCTTCGCGTGTCAATCACCTGCACACGAAGGCGTTCGGCTTCAACGCGCACCAAGTTCAAATCAAGCGGCGCGACATCGCCTTCTTTGAGCCGCGCGTTGGTTATTCGGAGAAGTTCTTCGTCAACCGCCACGAGTCTTTCAAGCGTGTCGAGCTGCCGCGCCGAAGCAATCGCTTTCGCGTAACTCTGCCGAATTTCATTGCCGAATTGTCTTTCGAGCGCGGCGAGTTCGGCTCGTGTCTGCGCGATTTCAAGTTCGGCGAGCGCGATACGTTTCGAGCGTTTTCCAAACAGTTCAAACTCTTGAGAAATTCCGACGCTCAAATCGCTTTCGGCTTCGCCGCCCAAGAAACGCGGCGTTCCGTATTCGGCTTCGAGCGTCGGATTCGGACGCTGACGGGCGGTTATCAATCTGGCTTGCGCGATGTTCAATCGTTGTCTCGCAGCAAGAATATCGGCGCGTTTTTGCAAAGCCGCCTCAATCAAATTTTCAACCGTCGTTCCGTTTTGATTAACGTATTGCGTTGAAGCTGAAGTAACCAAAGTTTTATTTTCGCTCGTTTCCTGCGCGAAAAGCTGTGCGCCGAAGACAAACAAAAATAGCCCAGCGAAAAACAGTTTTGAATAATTATTTTTGAGTAGTGAACTAAGAGTAATTCTTTTACCGCAGAGACGCAGAGCTAGCGCAGAGAAACGCCGAGAAAACTCAGCGCAACTCGGCGAAATCTCTGCGCCTCTGCGGTAAAAATTTGTGTTTGACATTACTTTCAACTCACTATCTTTTTGAACTGATTCAACATTTTTCGCTTATACTGAAACTGTTTCCTGTTCAATCGTCTGCGCTTTCTGACGAAAATTCCTGAACAGCAAAAACGCGGCGAATCCAAGCAAAGTCAATAATCCAATCGCTCCCAAACCGAGCAAAGCAATTCGCGCCCAACTCGTATTTTCACCCGAATATTCAATCGGCGCAAATTTTATTTCCGCCGTGCCGAAACTGACAAGCACATCTTTGCCGGAATGATTTATTTTCGCGCTGAGTTTGACGGAGCTTTGGGGAATCGGCGGAATTATCAGGCGATAAACGCCCGGATTGTCGACTGGATTGACAACGATTTCAGTCTTTTTGCCGTCTTCGCCTTCAATCAATAAAGTGATTTTTGCATTGCTGATTGGCTCATTGGTTTCGTGCGAAGTCAAAAATAGTTTTCCGCCGATTTCCTTATCTGGTTCGAGAATCGGAGTTTTGAGCAAAATCTCAAAATCACCCGCTATCACCGTGCGCGTTTCTATGTTTTGTTTGACACTGGTTTGCGGCTTTGCCTCGCCGTGATCTTCGCCGCCGTGCGCAAAAATCGGCAACGGACTTGCCAGAAGCGCAATAATTCCGACAATAAGTATCTCTCGAACAATTTGCTGGAAAATCGTGTTCATAAGTTCCGGCTAAACTGCAAATGTTATTCCAGGAATACAAATGTGTTATCTGTAAGTGTTGTATGGGCTTATGAAAACAAACAACCGATGCTGTTGTCTGCAAATAAACATTGATCGGCTGTTATCAGACAATTGTCGATTCACGCAAAGTGTTTTATCTTGTCCGTTTTTCCCTCGGCTTGTGCGGGCGCAATTCACGCAAAGCGCAGAGCGCGTCGCAAAGTTAGCGGCAAGCCGTGGCGCGGTCTTCCCAATCGAACGGCATATCTGATTGATAACCCACGCGGCGCATTAGAGATGTTTATAGATTTTTTTAAATTCGCGCTCCAATGCTTCGACATAAACAGTGATGGACTCAATTTGGACACAAAAGAAAAGCGCAAAACCATAAGTTCCACGCTTTGAACAAATACAAATTTGGTTAAATGCCCTCGGTAGGATTCGAACCTACAACCAACAGATTATGCTTACCCGCTACGGCTTTCGCCGCCCGTTTCCGGTTTGTGGTCTGGACTTTCTCTTCGCTTTACGCGCTCGCCGTCAAGTCTCTACACCTTCCTCAATCTTTGAGGCTTGGCTCGGGATTACCTTATCGCTTGTGCTGAACTTAGGCTTCCCCGAATTTGACGAGTTCTACAAGAAAACCTGAAAATAACCCTAAACTTATAGTGTGATTATCTTGCAACCCATTTTTGAAAATCATATGGAAAATATTATCCTGGATTCTCCACTTAGCTATTTCAAATATCGAGTCTGCTGCTCTAACCGTTGAGCTACAAGGGCAAAACTTTATTAGTTTAGTAGAAAGATTTTCTTCTAGCAAATGCAAAAATATTATAAACATAGCCAAAGAGAAAATTGCTTCATTCCGTTTTTAGCTTTAATAACAGAAAGAAGCGGTTTGAATATTTCGGACTGCCGGTAAAGAAATCAAATTAACAATGACGCTTACTTTGAATTTCTTGCTCAGGCGCTAAAAAGCCAGACGTCACATTGTTCAGCTTTTTGTGGGTTTGCCGAAGTTGTCGCCTTAAAACAGAAACCAAATAAAAAAGCTGAAACGACACTTATTTTTAACACTCTTTTTACAATAATTTAATTAAACCTTTTATTTTGACCGCGTAATCTGTTATATTTTGCCCTGTTCTTTTCAAAATTCAAATAAGCAGAGGAAATTTTTGATGAGTGCAAATGCAGGGACGATAGGAAACATCGGCGCGGCGGAATATACCGGCACCGTTGCCGGTGAGAATAAGCATCCGAAAGGTCTTTACGTGCTGTTCGGAACGGAGATGTGGGAGCGTTTTAGTTTTTATTCGATGCTCGCGCTGTTTACGCTTTATTTGCGCGACCCGGTGGAAGGCTTTGGATGGACGGCGACGCAGGCGACTTCGCTTTACGCCAATTATTTAATGTTCGTTTATGCCAGCCCGCTCATCGGCGGTTTTATCGCCGACAAAATCACGGGCTATCGCAAAGCCGTGATGATTGGCGGGTTCTTTTTTATGGCTGGGCACGGACTTCTTTCAATTCCCGCGCTCTGGGCGGTTTACGCCGCGTTGACTTGTCTGGTCATCGGCAACGGATTTTTCAAACCGAATGTTTCCACGATGGTTGGAAATTTATATCCGGAAGGAAGCCATTTAAAAGATCGTGCGTATAACATTTTTTATATGGGTATTAACGTCGGCGCGATGCTTGCGCCGATTGTGATGGAAGTCGTCAAAGCGTACTTCGGTTTTCACGCCGCTTTTGCCGTCGCCGCTTTCGGGATGGTAATTTCCGTAGCGATTCTCTGGTATTTCAAAAATGAGGTCGAAGGCACGGAAAAAAATCCGCTTCGCTCGCCTGATCAAGCGGCAGATACCGCCGCGACGACGGTTGATGCGCCGCCGCACGGAATCAGCGATCAGGATGAAGGAGGACATAAAGCGGCAAATGCTGCCCGCCAAGACCGGATGAACGCCGTGCCGGATTGGAAACGCGTCATGGCTTTGATTGTGATTTTCGCCATCGTCATCGTTTTCTGGATGGTTTTTCACCAAAACGGCTCGACGCTAACTTATTGGGCGGACGACAACACGGCTTGGAATGTTTCGGGAACAATCTCGAATTCCATCAATCCTTTCTGGATTATCGTTCTGACATTTCCGCTGGTTGCATTTTGGGGCTGGCTCGACAAGCGCGGAATGGAGCCTTCGACGCCGACAAAAATGGCGATTGGAATGATGCTCACCGGACTTTCGTTTTTCGTGCTTTACGGCGCGGCGAAAATCGGTGAAAATCAGCCGGTTACGCCGCAGCAATACGCGGCGGGTTCATTCCGAATCAACGAACGGGTTGCCGGCAACTTGAAAGCCGACGGCGTTCCGCAAGACGTTTTGGATAAAATGCTTGCCGCCAAAGACGCGGACGGTAAAAACATAATCAACGACGTGAAGTTTTCCGCCAAAGATGACGAAACTACGAAGGTAAATATTTCGGGCGAACAAAATTATATAGATACGATAAATAAAGTCGCGCCCGGAGCCGGCACGCAGTATCGAGATGCGTTTTTGCAGCGCAGCTATCTGTTTCAAGTGTCGCCTTTCTGGTTGCTGCTGGCTTACGCGATTATTTCGCTGGGCGAATTGATGCTGTCGCCGATGGGCTTGTCGCTCGTCTCGAAAGTCGCGCCAATTCGGATGCGCGGACTGCTGATGGGCGGCTGGTTTGTAGCGACGGCAATCGGCAACAAACTGACGATGATTGGAATTTACTGGAGCATCTGGTATCAATCTTCGTTCTTTATCATTTTGGGTTTGATGGCTTTGATAATGTCGGTAGTTTTGTTCTCGTTGCTTAAACCTTTGAAAAGAGCAATGCCGGGCGTTTAAAAAGGATGGTGGAGGAAGGATAGAGGATAAAATTTCTTCGTCCGTATCAACTAATAGAATTATTAAATTTATCGGTTGCGGTTTTCAAATGAAAATCGCAACCGTTTATTTTTCGGATTCAAAATTTATTTTATCACTCGCCAAAATCTCCGCATCGCGTTTTTGAATTGAATGAATACGCCATTTCTCATCGTTTCTTTCAGGAAAATCGGTGCGAAAATGTCCGCCCCGAGATTCTTCACGCCAGAGCGCGGCAGTCGCAATAAGCTTTGCTAAAGTTACAAAGTTAAGTGAAGACGTTCCAATATTTGCCTGTGAAATTTGTTCAAACTCGCGTAAAGCGCGTTTCAAAGAATCTTTGTCGCGCAAAATTCCGACGCGCTCCCACATCAGGCGCTTGACGCGCTTTTTCACGGCGGTGGCGATGCCCTCCACTTGCGAATTGAAACTTAAGGATTGCAGATCTTCAAACTTTGAACTTTGAACTTTGAACTTTAAACTGTCCTCAATTGCCGCTTCGCCCGCGCGCGCACCGAAAACTAAACCTTCAAGCAAAGAATTTGACGCGAGACGATTTGCGCCGTGAACGCCTGTGCAGGCGACTTCGCCCGCCGCGTAGAGTCCTTTAACGGTTGTGCGCCCGCGTAAATCCGTGCGCACGCCGCCCATAATGTAGTGTGAAGCCGGCGACACCGGCAATAAATCCTTTGCGATATTTAAGTTATAAAATTTACAAGTTTCGTATATTTTTGGAAAGCGGTGTTTGAGAAAATCTTCGCTCATCGCAGTCATATCAAGAAAAACCGTCCGCGTTCCGGTCTGGCGCATTTCGGAAACGATGGAACGGCTCACAATATCGCGCGGCGCAAGCTCCGATTTTTCGTCGTAACGCGACATAAAACGCTCGCCGTATTTGTTGCGGAGAATTCCTCCTTCGCCGCGCATCGCCTCGCTCAATAAAAATCTGGGCGCGTTTTCGAGATTTAATGCGGTCGGGTGAAATTGCACAAATTCCATATCAGCCATCTCCGCACCGGCGAAATAAGCCATCGCCATCCCGTCGCCGGTCGCAACCGTTGGATTTGTCGTGTGCAGAAACAGTTGTCCGGCGCCGCCCGTGCAAAGAATCACAGCTTTTGCAAAAATCTCGCGTGGAGCTTTAAGAATCGGATCGAGAAATCTGACACCAAAGCATCTTCCGTCCTCGACAATCAAACTTTCCGTATTGGCAAACGGCATCAATAGAATATTTTTTTCTTGTCTTGCCCGAGCAATCAAAGCCCGGACAAGTTCCTTTCCCGTCGAATCGCCGTGCGCGTGCAAAATGCGTCGCCGGGAGTGCGCGGCTTCCTGTGTAAAAACAAGTTTGCCGCCTTCACGGTCAAACTCGGTTCCCCATTCAATAAGCTGTTGAATATATTTCGTACCTTCGGTAACGAGCGTTTCAACGGCTTCCACGTCGCACAATCCCGCGCCAGCCATTAAAGTATCTTCTTCGTGCAGCTCGGCATTGTCATCATCCGATAAAACAACCGCCACACCGCCTTGCGCATATTCCGTGTTTGACTCCTGTGCCTTATCTTTGGTTAAAACCGTCACGCGCCCGCCCGATTTAGCAAGCTCAATCGAAGCGCGAAGCCCTGCCACTCCGCTTCCGATGACGACAAAATCTGTTTCAAGTGCCATAAGATAAAATTGTGAACTCTAATCGGGGAAATTTCAATTCTACCGCCGGTAACAATTTACACTTGACACTACGAAAGCTTTCGTATTACTTTAAATAAGTTGTACTAAACTCTTCGTAGGAAATAAATATGAAAATTCATAAACTAGCAATCGCCTTAATAATACTTCTAACCGGCTATTTTTCAATCTTCGGACAAAATCGCGAAGTGTCGGTAACCTTTGACGATTTGCCGACGGCATACGGGGCAAATTTGGAAGCGAAGCGCGAGCTAACCAAAAAGTTGATTAACGGCATAAAAACAAACGATGTTCCGGCAATTGGTTTTGTAAACGAAGCGAAACTTTATGAACGCGGCGAGACAGACACGCGCATTGCGCTGCTCGAAATGTGGACGGACGCCGGTCTTGAACTGGGCAACCATACTTTTTCGCACATCAACAACGCGAAAGTTTCGCTTGCCGCGTATCAGGACGATATTGTACGCGGCGAAACCGTGACGCGGCGTCTGCTCGCCGAAAAACAGATGAAGCCGCGCTATTTCCGTCACCCATTTCTTTTTACCGGCTCGACGCCCGAATACAAGCTCGGAATCGAACAGTTCTTAGCGGCGCGCAGTTATACGATTGCGCCCGTGACGATTGACAACGGCGATTACATTTTCGCACGGCTTTACCGCGACGCGCTTGACCGTAGAGACGCGGCGACGGCAAAACGTGTCGCCGACGCTTATGTTCCGTATATGGAAAAAATGTTCGAGTTTTTCGAAACACTCTCACGCGATTCGCTCGGCTACGAGCCGAAACAAATTCTGCTGCTTCACGCCAACGAACTTAATGCCGACCGTTTCGACGAACTCGCCCGGATGATGAAAAAGCGCAGCTACAAATTCGTCTCGCTCGAAGAAGCATTAAAGGATAAAGCATATCGATTACCCGACGCGCAAACCAAAAATGGCATTTCCTGGCTGCACCGTTGGATGATGGCAAAAGGCGGGAAATTAAGAGAAGAACCGGGCGCACCTGACTTTATTACACAGCTTTTCAAAGAGCGACGCCAATAATCGTCGGTTAGTTAAGTATTAAAACCTGAGTCCAAAATATTATGCCGAAACAAAATCAACGGAAACCAACCGCTGCCGAACTCGAAATTCTTGCCGTGTTGTGGGAAAAAGATGCGGCAACGGTCAAAGAAGTTCATGAAGTCATCAATCAGCGAAAGCCGACCGGTTACACAACCGTCTTGAAAACAATGCAGATTATGCGTGAGAAGAATTTGGTTGAGCGCAATGACGCTAACAAAGCTCACGTTTTCAAAGCTGTCGAGGCGCAATCTGAAACGCAAAAAAGCCTTGTCACCGATTTAATTGAAAAAGTGTTTCGCGGTTCGGCTTTGAAATTAGTCCAACACGTTTTAGAAGCAAAACCGTCGAGTGCGGACGAACTTAAAAAGATTCGCAAGCTAATAAGAGAAGCGGAAAAGAGAGGAGAGCAAAAATGAATTGGGAAATGCTGACAAATTCAAAACTTATCGAAAATCTTGGCTGGACGCTTGTTCACACAATTTGGCAAATCAGTTTAATCGCTTTTCTTTTATCGTTAATTTTGCGGATTTTTAAAAACTTCTCGGCGAATGCGCGTTATTTGCTGGCAGTTACGGCGCTCGGGTTCGCGTTTATTTTGCCGCTTGCGACATTTGTTCAATTGACAAATGATTCTGCTCAAAATCAATCGGCAGACAAAACTTTTACTGCTGAAACCGCGAATCCGGTAAAGAGTCGTGAACCGTTGCCGGATAATTCTCAGCTTCTGACAAACGGTAATTTGCAAACCGTAAAATTATCGAACGAAAATAATTACTTATCATTCACCAACTTACAAAAAAATCTCAACCAAACTCTCCTGTCACTTTTGCCGATGTTTGTATTGTTGTGGATTTTGGGAGTCAGCGTTTTTACATTTCGTTTGGGCGGCGGCGTTTGGCAATTGCGCAAATACAAAACGCAGGAAGTTTCAGCGCCGTGTGAAGATTGGCAAAAAAGATTTTCAGCTTTGTGCAAGAAACTAAAAATCATCCAGACCGTCAAAATTCTGCAATCGAATTTGATTGAAACACCAATCGTTGTCGGCTGGCTCAAGCCTTTAATTCTCGTGCCGACGAGCGTTTTTTTGCAGATGAATCCGCGCGAGCTCGAAGCGATTCTGGCGCACGAACTAGCGCACATCAGACGCTTTGATAATCTCGTCAATTTCGTGCAGAGCTTCGTTGAAATTTTATTTTTCTATCACCCGTGCGTGTGGTGGATGTCCGCCGTGATCAGGCGCGAACGCGAATTCGCGTGCGACGACGCGGTAACGGGAACGCTCGAAAACCCGCACACCGTTTATGCCAGAGCGCTGGCTAATTTAGAGGAAATTCGCCGGACGGCGAAAGAAAACGCGCCGCCGAACCTTTCGATGGCGGCGACCGGAGGTAAATTAATGTTGAGAATAAATAGAATTTTAGAAAAAAATACCGAGAGGCAAAATCCCAAACAAACGCTTTGGTCGGCAAGTTTGGCTTTTCTGCTTATCTCGGCAGTTGTGTTGAGTGTATTTTGGACTGATTCAAGCTTTGATGTCAATGCTCAAAGCAAGGGGAAGAATAAAAAAATGGCAATCGGCTTCGTTTCGATTCCGCCGCTTGGTCGAGTGTCCGACGCGCGGAAGGATGCGGAGGCAACAAACCGTTCAAGGTATAAAGA
>JALZOH010000257.1 GCA_030857305.1 Acidobacteriota bacterium | reverse complement strand
CCGATACGGCGGATAATCGAAGGCACGAAAATCTCGTCGTCCTTCTTTTCTTCAATTTTCGGCTCTTCGATTTTTTTCGATTTATTGACGCGCTGAACGGTGTTGAGGAGTTCGCGCACGGTTTGAACTTCATTGAGCGTGTCTGGGAGGAGAACTTTGCCGCCCGCGTCTTCGATTGCGGCTTGCAGTTCGACAAACATTAGAGAATCAAAACCTAAATCAGCAATTTTTGAATCGAGCGCGACTTCCGCCAATGTCCGATTTGAGACGGCTGCGACAACTTTTCTGAGCCAGATTACATTGTCGTCACCTGTTGTTTCGGAAACTTTCTGTGTTTGTTTGCGTGATTTTTCATCCAGCACCTGCAGCATTTCCACCACTTCGGGACGCTTGACTTTACGCGTCGCCGTGCGCGGCAATTCAAACGGCGTCAAATGTAAAGCTTGAACGCGCTTAAAGAATGGCAAGGAAGCGGAAATTTCCCGAAAATGTTCTTCGACTCTTTTGTTTGTTTCGGCTCTCGATGAAGAAATATCGTATTCATAATCCGGCACGACGAGCGAGGCGATTTTTTCGCCACCATCCGCGTCCGGCAAACCGACGACGCTCAATTCTTTGATCAAAGGCGATTTTCCGTAAAGGTCTTCGATTTCATCGGGGTAAATATTTTTGCCGTTCGAATCAATAATGACATCTTTCGAACGTCCGACAATATATAAATTTCCGTCTTCGTCGAGTTTGCCCAGGTCGCCGGTTTTTAGCCAACGGTCGTGCAAAACCGCTTCGGTGGCTTCCTCATTATTAAAATAACCGAGCATCACATTTTGTCCGCGAGCAAGCACTTCGCCGACGCCCGTTTCGTCCGGCTCGTTAATTTTCACTTCAACACCGGGCAGAGGCTTGCCGACGCTTCCGCGCAGTAATTTATTTCCCGGACGCGCGACGGTCAAAACCGGGGAGGATTCGGTTAAACCATAACCTTCTAGAATCGTAAAACCTAAACCATGCAAATCCTTCTGCACTTTTTCCGAAAGCGCCGAACCGCCCGAAATCAGGTAGCGCATACGCCCGCCCATACCCTTGTGAATCGGGAAAAAGACGATCGGACCAAAATTAAACGGCGTTTTGTCGCGCAGCCAGGCGTTAAATTCGATAATGTTATCGGCGATATCGGCGAACCAGTCGCCGCGTTCACGAAGCCTCGATTTGATGCGCCGGTGAAGCATTTCCCAGAGCGCCGGAACGCCGACCATTCCCGTCACGTGATTATTTTCAATCGCGCGGGCGAGTTCTTCGCCGCTCAGTTCATCGAGATATGTAATCTGCGTTCCATTGGCAAACGGCGTCAGAAATCCAGCCGAGAATTCAAACGTGTGATGCATCGGCAAAACGCTCAGAACGCCGTCGGTAATGTCCATCTCTAAAACGCTCGACAGCATCGAGACCATACTCGTAAAATTTTTGTGCGACAGCATCACGGCTTTCGGCGTGCCGGTTGTGCCGGATGTAAAAATAAGGGACGCCGGTGAATTTGCTAAAACTTTTTCAGGCAGCAGCGCAATCCGTTTTCTTTCTTCCGCTTCGCCGCTCATCTCAAAAATGTCTTCAAAAGTCCAGAGCGGAATGTTTATTTTTGCATCCTTTAATTGGTCATTTAAGCGCGAGTTTTC
The DNA here is from genome assembly GCA_030857305.1 of Acidobacteriota bacterium. Classification (GTDB taxonomy): domain Bacteria; phylum Acidobacteriota; class Blastocatellia; order Pyrinomonadales; family Pyrinomonadaceae. The sequence goes on along the minus strand of JALZOH010000257.1, from coordinate 2,756 downwards.
GTCAAAAAGCTTTCTGCTTATAACAATTGCCGAAGCCTCGCCGGCGCGCGCAAAATTGACGATTTCTTCAACGGAACTCGCCGGGTCAATCGGAATCGCCGTCGCGCCCGTTTTCAAAATGCCGAAATAAGTCAAACCCCATTCAGGCATATTGTGAGAAAATAAAATTACACGGTCTTGTTTTATTTGGTGCGACGAAGTAGAAGCCCGCGCGTCAGCAAGGGCGGATTTTTTAGATGCAGAATTTTTAGACGTGAAAGATTTTCTATCCTCTCTCACAGTCGGGTTTCCGCCAATCCCTTTGGCGGCAAAAAATCCGGCGGCGCGCATCGTCAATTCGCGGACATCTTCAAAAGTGTATTGTTCTTTTTTGCCGCCGCGCTCGATTCGCATCGCCACGCGCGTCGGAAAACGCTTGGTCGCCGTATCGAAAAGGTCAATCAAATCTTTGTAGGTGTGTGCGCGACGTTCCTGAATTTTCAAATCTTCTTCGAGTTGCGGCAAAACCCATTTTCGAAGTCCCGGGAAATGGACGTTGAGCCAGTAATCATACCAATCGATTAGCTCTGGATACCACGGCAGCAAATCCTGCTCATCTTTGTCGATTAACGAATGCAATGCACGTGTATTGTCGGCTCGATAGAGGTATTCGTTGTCAATCATAAACGGCTTGAAAAGTTCAAACGCCTGTTTAGTCTCATCCGTCGTGCGCTCGAAATTTTCCACCGATTTCTTCACGTCGTCTACGATATTGGCGATGCGCCCGCCGCCCCAGTTTGGACGAGTTTTATCAAGCCATTTAGTTGCACTTTTCGCCAGATTGTTGAGCATCGGCGCAGATGTTAATTCATAAGTTCGCTGTTTGACGGGAACTGCTTCAATAATCGCCGCCGCCCGATTAACTAACTTATTGCCCGTTTCTTTTTCCTGAAAATGCTGACGTTTATACAGGCTCACAAGTCCGACCATCCGTTTCATATCGTTCGGGTTGGTATCCCCTGAACAGGCTTGAAAAACGAGCGGCGGACGGTCATCGACTAGCGCGTTCATCGCGGCGGCAAGCATCGCGCCGGCGACAAGATCAACCGGAACTATGTCAAGAACCAGATTTTCGTTGATGGGAATTATCGGTTGACCGCGAAGCGCGATTAAAATAAGCGGCGCGGTCGTCGTAAAACCTTCGTTCCAACCCGGAAACGGATAATTAATTGCCGATTCGACTACCGACGGACGGACCAGAATTTTTACAATATCATTCTGCTTGGCAATAATTTGTTCGGCGAGTGATTTTGAATAAGTATAAATATTTGTCCAGCCCCAATAATCGGCGCGCGCCGAGCCGAGTTCCGTCGTGCGTTCCCGAATCCAGACTTTTTTCTCGCGCAGCATCGCTAAACTCAAAACCGCATCTTCGTCCGGGTCGCGCCCTTCTTCGGTCAATCTCTCCCGCGCTGTTTCGCGGAATTTCGCAATCTGCACCGCGTCTTTGGCTTCTTCGCGGGCTTGTTCTGAAAGGCGCGCGCAATCGGCGATTTCCTGGTCAACGTCAAATGTCGTTCCCGTCAATTCTTCCTTGCGCGGGAAATAACCGACGACCGGCTCATTTTCCCAAATCGTGCCATTTTTCTTTCCGGCGACAAAACAAGTCGAAACATGAACCAGCGCCGGACGCTTCATCATCCGCGCCATTTGCAAGACGTGATTTGTGCCGACAACATTTGTGCGAAGCGCGCTTTCGAGCGGCGGATTAAACGTAACATTGCCCGCCGAATTAATAATGATGTCGCAATCTTTCATTATCTTTCTGGCATCTTTTTCTTCTAATCCAAGAAACTCATTCCCGACATCGCCGTTAACAGGAACGACCTTTGCGCGAATAAAATCTTCAAACCCATCACCATATTTCTCGCGCAACGGGTCAAACGTCGGCGACGTTACAATACTCGTCCAAAAACGAATTTCCGATTCCTTCGCATCTCTGGCGCGAACCGTCGCATAAACTTTCCCGACTTTCGGAAAATTATTCAACAGCATCGAAAGCGTAACCTTGCCGACAAAGCCCGTGCCGCCGATAAAGAAAATCTTTTTACCCTTAAAAATTTCGGTTGGTGATAATTTCATACAAAACTGATTTTATTGGTCAGAGTAAATTAGACATCAATGCCAATGATTAAAACCGGAACGTCTATATCGGCAACGCCTCGATTTTCCAAATCCCAGACGAACTGCTCGAAATATGAAACGCCCGAGGACATTTCCAGCGCCAGGGCTTTGACGGGAACGATTTCGATTCCGCAGTCAATGATGTCGAGATTGCGGAAAATCGTCATTTTTGCGCAGACGTTGTAAACCATAAACGAATATTTGCCAAATTGGACTTCAATGCCGAGGCGGTCTTTGACGAAATCCATATCTCGAAACGCTCCTTTCAGACTCGAACGGATTTCGTAATCTTCTAGATAATGCGTCGTCGGATATTCGCAGTCAACTTTTTGATTTGTCCAACCATTTGGATACAATTCGCGCTTAAACGCTTCGTTTAATTGAACCGGACTGTAAAGAACTCGACCGATTTTCGTTTTTTCTTCGCTTACCTTTGTCCTGGCTAAAGAAGCATCAATATTTTGAAGTGCATTTCTTATTTCATCCAATAAATAAGCAAAACGATTATTAATTTCTTCAAGTCCTTTGTTGAAAGAATACTGCGCCGCGATTCTCAATTTTTCGCCTCCAGATTTTGCCACTCAAGCGGCAAC
>JALZOH010000012.1 GCA_030857305.1 Acidobacteriota bacterium | reverse complement strand
ATAATGTAAAATAGGAAAATGATGAGGCGATTAACCGAGCAGCAGATACGAGATTCGATTAAAAACCTTGAGTTTCAACCGCTAAAAATAACGGTCGAAGGGCAAGAGTTAAAGGTCGCCTCCGGCAGCGGCGGCGCAAAGGTTGATGTGTCTCTGAATATCGGTTGGAAAAACAACTCGGAAAAGTTCGTCGCCGAGATTTTGCGGCAGGCAACACCGAAACAAATCGAGACGGGAATTTTGCGTCTCGAAAAATATACGAAAGCGATGAGAAGCGGGCGAGCGAAAATGCGGTTCTATCCGCTCGTCGTCGCGCCGTATCTGAGCGAGGACGCGCTTCAGCGTCTCTTGGAGGCGGAAATCAGCGGCATTGACTTGTCCGGCAACGGCGTTGTTATAGTCCCCGACAAACTTTTCGTTTACCGCGCGGGCGCGAAAAATAAATTTCTTTCGAGCGCGCCGATTAAAAACGTCTTTCGCGGAACAAGTTCGCTCTGTGCGCGGGTGTTTTTTTCAAAACCGGAATATAAAAACGTCGGCGAAGTTTTGGAAGAAGTTACAATGCGCGGCGGGCGCACGACTTTTTCAACAGTTTCAAAGGTGCTGAAAACTTTGGAAGAAGAATTGATAATTGGAAAGGGCGAGAAAATCCGCCTACTGGACGCGAAGAAACTGCTCGCCGAACTTCAGGAAAATTACCGCCGCCCGGACGCGCGCCGCAGTTTGCGCGCCAAATGCGGCGATTTGCCGCTGGCGTTGAAACGAGTGTCAGAAAACGCTGAAGCAAAAAATGTGCTTTATGTGCGCGACGATCCGGCGAAATATGCCGTGATGCCTTCGGGCGCGCCAATCGTGAAAATTTACGCCCAGTCAATTGATGGATTATTCGATGGCGTAGATTTTACTGAAACAACGCGTTTCCCGAACATCGAATTGCTTGAAACCGATGATTCAACCGCTTATTTTGACCGTCGGAAGTCTGCGGGATTTTATTGGAGTTCGCCTTTACAAACGTATTTGGGACTGGCGAGCGAAGGCAAGCGCGAGCAGGAAACGGCAAACGGTATGGTTGAAGGATTGCTTGATTTCAAGTATTAAAAATTCAAATTAAACGGATTGAAATATGACATTCGACCCGCTCCGCGAACAATTACGGCTGCTCGCCGCCGAATTACAAAAAGATGATATTAAGCTCATCCTGGGCGGCGGATATGGTTTGGTTTTGCGAACCGAATACGTTCGCCGGACGCAAGCTGCGACGAGATTCGAGGAAATCCCGGAGGCGCGCTCGACCAACGACCTTGATTTATTTTTAAGCGCGGAAATTATCACCAGCGCGGAAAAAATCGAAAAAATAAGAGACGCTCTCGAAACATTGAAATTCGAGCCGGTTGCACCGTTCTTTCAATTTCAGCTTCCCGTCGTTTATGAGGGGCTGGAGAAACCGGTCAAGATTGATTTATTGGCTGCGCTTCCTGAAACCGCCGCTCAACTCAGCCTTGTGAAAATCAACAAGCCGCGCATCAGACCGAAGAAGGCTAAAATATTCACGGGTATTTGACTGAAGAAGCGGTTACGCTCGAAGAAAATTTACTGCCGATAGACATTTCCGAAGAGGGCGAATCGCCGCTCGTAATTTACCTGCCGCACCCGTTTTCCTACCTCGTGATGAAACTATTCGCGCTCCGAGACCGCCTCGAAGACGAAGAACAAGATTTCGGGGCGTATCACGCTTTTGACGTTTATCGCATCGTCGGAATGATGACCGAAAACGAGTGGAATCAAGCTGTTGAATTACACGGACGTTACCGCGACGCGCCGAAAATCAGGGAAGCCGAAGAAATCTCCGGGGACTTGTTCGCAAGTCTTGAATCGGTCGGCGTGCTGCGCGTCCGTCAGCACGCGAGGGCAACGAATGTTTTGATTCCGCCGGAGAATCTCGTCGCTTTGATCGAAGATTTACAAGAGCTTTTGTCGGAAGTTTGAAAAAATTAGCATTGCTTAACGATTAGCGTAGAAATGCAAAACTTAAAATTTACCGGTTTTTGGCTTCGTCGAACACGCGGTCGAAATCTTTTTCGAGTTCGTCCCATCTTTTTCGGTCCGCTTCATCATCAAACGGCAATTCGCCCAAATCGTCATCCTTAACCGCGCCGAACTTTTCGTCAATTTGCGCTTTAAAGTCTTTGAGAAGTTCTTCGTGTAAACGGTCTTCTTCCGTTTCCTGATATGGCTGGTAAATTTCCGGCGCGACCAGATGCGCGTCCCGCTCGTTAATTTCATGGAAAAAGTCGGTGTTTTTTGGCTCGTTCATAAGTTCGGCTGGTAATTGTTCATTTCAAATTTGTCGGCGATTCTTCTAATCATACTACGCGAGATGCCGCATTGGGCAGCAGTGCGCCGAAAACTTTTATCCTTAAGATGATGACAGATGTAGCGTTCCTTGACCTGCTCGATGATCTGGTCGAGATGTTCTTCCGGGTTGATTTCGAGGATAAGATGACTGTCGGCGGCAAAGGCGGCGAGATTTTCACCGTCTGAATCGCCGCTGCCCGGTTCAGTGATTTCTTTTTCCGCGAGCAGCGTGGAGATGTCCGCCCGCGTGATAATTTCTACGTCGCAGTGTTCGATTGCCAGTTTTAGAACGAAATTTTGCAGTTCGCGGAAATTGCCGGTCCAGGCGTAATTTTCCAGAAGCGCGACGGCGGAAGGCTCAATTTGAAAACTGTTCCTGCGATTAAGCGCGATTTGTTCCCGTTCGAGTCCGGTAAGCAGAAGAGCGCGGATTTTTTCTTTTTGCTCGCGGAGCGGAATCGTATTGAGCGAAAGCACGTTGAGGCGGTCGTAAAGGTCGGCGCGAAACTCGCCGCGCCTCGTCATTGCTTGCAAATTCCGCGACGTGGCGGCAATTATTCGCAAATCCACAGGAATCTCCGTGCTTGCCCCGACGCGGCGAATGCGCTTTTCCTCGACCGCTTTGAGCAGTTTGGCTTGCAGGCTTAAAGAAAGCTCGCCCACTTCGTCAAGAAAAACCGTGCCGCCGCTTCCCACCTCGAAAAGACCGGCTTTCATCTGGTTCGCTCCCGTAAACGCGCCTTTTTCGTAACCGAAAAGTTCCGCTTCGACGAGTTCTTCCTTGAGCGTGGCGCAGTTGAGACTGACGAATTGCTTTTTGCGGCGCGAGCTTTTATCGTGAATCTGGCGGGCGATGGTCGTTTTACCCGTCCCGCGCTCGCCCGTCAGCAAAACGTGATGACAAACGCGGGCGTAGCGTTCGATTTTGGCGGCTTGCGCGGCGATTTTCGAGTCGTCGGTGCGGCGCGATAATCCGGCAAAAGAATTTTCGCGCGTGATTTGTAGAGATTCGATAATCTCATTTGAGCGAGTTTGAAAAAATTGTGTGTTCATAGGGCTGGTGTTCGCCCAATGTAACTTCAAAACTCGTGCCAGTTTGCTCCCGAATAGCTATTAATACCTCTAAATTGCCAAAAATAAACCCGGATACAGGTTTTCGCCGACTGTGATACGCCGCGCTCCAGATGTGAAAAGTGTCAACTCCGGTTGGCACAACTGTCAACCGAAAGTGTCAACTCTAGTTGACAGTTGTTACAGTTGCGACGTGGTTTTGATTTTTCTCGCACTGCATCGCGCCGCTTTCGCCGAGATAAACTCCCAAAAGTAAAAACGCGGCGCGATGCCAGCACGGAAAACCCTCGAAAAACGCCTGACAAAGCCCGGATTTATCAATGCGGCGGCACTCCGTCTCGTTCGCTTCGTAAAATCGGCAGCCAAATTCATTTGTTTTTTCTGTCGGCACGGACGCGATTAACAATCGGTCCGGCTGCCACGAGAAAAAGGGCTGCTCGATTAGACGCTCTTTGGCTTTTTCCAACGCCCGCAACCATCTTTTTTTCATATACGCGGGCAAGTCTTGATTTTTAAGCGCGGCTTCCGCAATTGCAAAAGCAGTTTCAAGTTGTGCCGAGTTAATATTCATAAATTCAATTTTGTAAGTTTGTAATCCTAACGAAAACTATTCGCTAATCAGCGAATCCCAGAAACTGATTCGGGCGAGTTCTTTCGCTTCCGGTTCAATCAGCCATTCGCGCACGTCAATGGGTGCAAGTTCCGCACGAGTGGTTTGAACAGGCGCAGTATCGCTCGGTTCAGCGTGTGTTTCGCCCGCGACTTGTTTGATAAAGTCTGTTCCCGCCGCTGGAGGAAACTGCGACAACAGCTTTTGCAGCAATTGGGCGGCTGCCTGCTCGTCTCGCGGCAAAAGAAAGCGTTCGCGGCTGTTTTGAGTGATGCTCGTTAGTCCCGCCGCGCGAAACTTTTTCGGATGTTCGGCTCTGCCCGGCACGATTTCGACGTAAAAATCGCCGAAAACTTTTGAGCTTTTGAGACGAATGTTTTCGACGAGTTCGAGCGATTCCTTGCCATAGAGGACGTTTTGAAAAATTTCGGACGAGGTTTCTTCCCGCTGCCACGCGCAATCGAACAGCCGCACGATTTCTTTGACGCACGTTTTCGGAACTTGCAAACCGACGAGCCGCACGCCTTCATCGGTCGTCGTGCGGACGATTTTGAAAGCCGCATCTTTGACGTTTTTGATTTGCCGCCAAACCGGAATCAACGCGCCACTCAAAAGAAAAACTGTTCTATTAATAAAAGGCGGAATTTTCTCCACTTCCCCGTTCCACCAGTCTTTCGCCGCTCGTTTCGGCACGAGCCGGTAGCGGGCGGATAATTCAGATTCGTCGAGATAAAATAAATTTCTTCCCGACGGGCGGCTGACGGCGTAAGTTTGATAGCTCTCGCCGGTTTCCGGGTCGGTATGAATCAAAGACGCTCGCGCCGCGACGAATTCGGACGCGACATCTTCTCCAGTGCCTAATTTACAGTAAAAGTAGAATCCTTCGGCTTTTTCCAAGTCGTTGAAATGCGCTGGCGTGGTCGGGACAATCGTTTCCAGTTCATAAAGATGAGTCGTCGCACCTGTCGCGGCATCGCGGTGAATCAATTGCGGCTCGCGCTTTATTTTTACCGATTTCGCCCGAATGTCTTCCATTCCTAAATCGTATTTTCCCGACGCTTTGAGATGCTCGACGGTTTCCGTATAAGTTTTGTAAAAATATTCAAAAAGCGCGTTTTGCCGATTAACCTCAAGCGAGAGCAAGCGGTTGAAAAACCGCACGATGTTTTGCTTTTCGCTTTCCTGAATCGTCTGTTCGCCTGATTCGGATTTGGTTAACAAACCCATATCCGAAAGGGCGAGTTTAGCGTCGTCAAGTTCGGGAATCTGAAAACCCGCCAATATCCGGTCATAAACGATTTTCAGGGCGGCTCGTCCTTCTTTCGATTCGAGATTGAATTTTTCAAGCCCGCCGATTTGATTCGCCCGCCGGTCGCCTTTGTTGAGTGCGCCCGTATTGGCGAGCCGTCGCGCAATCGAAGTCGAAAAGCGTTTTTCTCCGCCGAGTTCGGTGTAAATCAAGAGATAAACGGGAGGCGAAACTTGATTGCTGCGATGAGAACGCCCGAAATCCTGCAACTGCTTGTCAGCTGACCATTTAAGTTCGGCGGCAATGTGTTCGCGCCGCTGCTGGTTGATGGCGCGTTTATCGGAATGCAGACTGTCGCCCGTCGCGGCGACTTCCGACATAATGGCGATGCGCTTGCGTTTTCCTTGAAAGTTTTGAAGCTCGTGTAAGTTCGTCTGTCTTTGAGGCACACCAGCGATTCCGCGCGGGCGATACGCGAAATCGCCGTTCGAGAGTTTCACCAGACGCATTTTACGTCCGGTCATTTCCGCCACGTTTTCCGCCCCGAAATAGTTGATAATCTGGTCGAGGGGGTGTTCCGGCAGTTGCAGAGTTGCAAGGCGGTCGAGCAATTCCTGTTTCAAAGCGAGCGCGGCTTTCGAGTGAATTTGCTCGCCGTTTTCGCCTAAAAGCGGTTCGTATTTTGTTTTTTCCGTCACTTCGTCGGTAACTTCCTGATAAAGCGCGGTCGGAAAGCAATTTTCGACGAGGCGGGTTAAAGTCTCGCGCGGGCTAAAATCAAGGTCGGAAATCGCTTCTTCCTCGTCCGCCGAACGCGCCATCTGGCGTGTCATATTCGCCTCGCCCGTGCTGGTAATGGAAACGATGATTGAATGCTGCTCGGCGAGGGCGCGTTCGATTTCCCGCAGAAGTGTGGGAACTTTAAAGGCGGTGATAATCGCTTTCGTGCAGCGTTGATGTTCAGCCCAGAAATTGTTGACCACGAATCGCCGCAAAAATTTCTCGCTATTTGTCAAAGCAAGGGCTTTTTCGGTTTTCTGCAGAATTGCCTGCCAAGCCCGAGCCATATTGTCATACATTTCGCGCTGGTGCGGGGTAAGGCGATGCACGACTTCGCGGTATTCAACGCCTAAGCCTGATTCCTCATCAACGCCCATCGAGAGACTGCCGCAAAAATAGCGTCCCATCGCTTTCAGGTCACGCGCCACCATCTCCATCGCGCCGACTCCGCCTTCCTCGATTTCCCGCGCAAACTCGGCGAAATCCGCAAACGGAGTTCCCTGCCCCCATAGCCCGAGCCGAATCATATAAGCGAGATGGCGCACGTCGCTTGCGGCGGTCGCTGACGAATAAATCACGCGGTAATCGGGAAATTTCTCCACGTCTTGAATTTCGACAACTGCCGCGCCGGTCTGTGTGCTGGTGCGCTCGTTTTCGGCGAAGAAATTTTTGGCTTTATGTCCTTCGTCAAAAATCAAAATTCCTTCCGCGCCAAGCCATTTCGTTAATTGGTCAATCCGGCGGTGTCCTTTTCTCGATTTGGCAATCAGCGACCCGTAAGTGCAAAAGACAATACCTTTTGAGAGCGTAATTTCCTCTTCGGGCTTATAGTCGCCCACGAGCTGAATCGGGATGTGAATTTTAAGCCGCTGCATTTCGTCTCTAACGGCTTTGATCAAATCGGATTTGACGCTGAACCAAACCGTTCGTCGTCTTCCCGAAAACCAGTTGTCGAGAATAATGCCCAAAAGAGTTGTGGTTTTACCGACGCCGGTTCCGTCGCCGATGGAAATTCCGGCGCGCGCCGCCGCATCGCAAGACAAAAGACTTTCGTGCGCTTGTCCGGCGTAGATAATTCGTTCAAGCTGAATTTCCGAGATTTCGCCGCCGTTTTCGATGAGCTTTTTCGGAAGGCGCGGGCGGTATGTTGGGCGCGGCGGCTTGATGTTCGCCAAACCGGGTGTTTCGACAATTCTGCCCGGATGCTTTGCTCCGCCCGTCAAATGATGACACTCGTAAAGGTTTTCACCCATAAGCGTGTCTCCCGCGCCGTTTCGTTCATTTTGACCGGGCGTTAAAGCGGCACTCGGCGCAGCAGTTTTGTTTCCATCTCCTTCCGTCTCAGTTGTTACGGAAACTTTCGCGCCGCCGTTGGGCGAATTATTCGTGAAAACTCCTGTGAAGGCGACGGCGGTAGCGGAGGTATCGCCAAATTCTGGGTGACTTTGATTTAGCATTATTCGGTTTGGTTAATTTCGCTTTGGCGGCGATTTTTTCGGATATATTTCCTGCGTTAATTTTTTTGCCTTTTCAATCAAAAATGCCTGCGTAACGCAAGCCTTCTTCAAGATTTCGGCAACTTATCTCCAAAACATTTACCGAGGACTTTGCCCGGTTTGCCGGCATTTTCGGCTCGTTTTTCTTGATACAAATAATCGTCGTCGGAAGTGTCGTCCCGTACTTATAGAACGCATTTTTCGGAAGATTGATAATTGCTTTCAAATCGTATTCTGCGGCGATTTCGCTTAAAAACCTCAATCCTTTATCAGTTTTCGTCAAAGTGTCACTTCCCAAGAGAGCGACGATTCTTCCGCCTTTTTTCAGTCTTGCGAGCGCGGACTTTATGTGGCGAAAGCCGAAATTTGAGTCATTGTTTTTAGTTCTTCCGCCGCTCGCCGTGAACGGCGGATTCATCAAAACGCCATCGGGCGCGATTTCTTCCGGCAGCAGGTCGTCTAAGAATTCCGCGTTTATTCCGGTAGGCTCGTAATCTTGCAGTTCGAGCAGCATCCGGCGCGTCGCCGATAATTCGTTTAAGTGGAAGCGGCAACCGGCGACTTTGAGCCAAGTCGCGAGCGAGCCGGTTCCGGCAGAGGGTTCTAATATCAGTTCGTTTTCAGAAGGATTTAAGATTTTCGCCAAAAGGTATGCTACCTCCGGCGGCGTGCTGAATTGTTGTAAACTGATTTGCTCTTTTCCGCGCCAGCTCTGCGGCGGGCAGTTTTTCAGTAAATTAGTTAATCTTTCGAGTGTCTGATTTTCGCAACCTTTTTGGAACGGATTTGACCAATTAAAATTTCTGACGATAATTCGATTGACTGCCGTTTCGAGAAGTTCGTGTATAGGACTTACGCAGTTGGAGTAAGCAAATAACGCGGATTCGCCAAATATGCTCTGACGGCATCTCGAATAATACTTGTTTTTGCTTGAATCCAACTGATTCTTTCTCGATAACAATGACTTTCAATTCGCACAAACGCTCTGATACAAAGTCCGATATGGTTCAACACCGGTCGCAATCTTCGGCATTGGGCGCGTTCGATCAGACATTGTTGTTTCAACGCCCGATGATACATCTCGATTCGCCACGCAACTTTGGCTTGAATGGCACGCTCTCGTTCGGTCATCGCTGGCAAACTCGTCGCCCAGTATTCCGATACATCGTCTGTGATGCGAACCCGAAACACTTTGATTTCTCCAAAACCTTTGAGCCACACGAGCGTGCCGTCGCCACCGCCCAATCCGGCTTCGGACACGGCTTGCAGAGAGCCGCCGCTCGTTCTGATCTGCCGGTTCGACTTGAGCCTGGTCAAAAAATGCCAGCCCAAAGAACGACACAGCTTCAGGTTTTCCACCGAAGCATACCAACTGTCGAAACACACCAGCGCGGGAGCGAAACCGCGCTCAAAAGCTGCCAGCAACATCTCGGCAAAATGATCGTTTTTGGTTTTGCCGTCGCGGTCTTTATCAAAGATGCGATAATCAACCGGCACCACGCGCTCCCCGTCAGTCCAGAGCAAAGTTATCAAATTGATTCCCAAAACAACCGCTTTTTGCTTGCCCGACCAATGCCGATAAACGAGGGCGTTAAAGTTGGAATACGGTTTCTCAAGCGTCGAATCATCGAGAATCAAAAGACCGCTTTGAATATCAATCTGCGATTTGGCTTCCTCCCAAAGCGTTTCCGCATCGGGTTCGAGCCTGGCAAGCAAGCGAGTAAAAGCGTCGTGAGCGGGAGCGTTTCTGCTCTCCGGCTGGACGCGCTCGGCTTCGGTGGCAGTCACGTCGCGCGGCGTGGCAATGATAAAGTTAATGTAATCTTCGTCGGTTACTTTTGGTGGATTCATTCTTTATTTTTATCAAATATCTATTCAACTGCGTAAGTCCTAGTGTATTAAGTGGACTTCATTCGCTCCGGTAATAAAATCAACGCCGTTGGCGCGGCAAATTTCAATCAAATTTTTATTTTTTATCGGCTCAGTTTTTTCTAAGAAATGAACAATCGTTTCAACCACCGCTTTCAAGTTATCCATTGATTCCCTTTTCTCATCACTTTTCATTTCACCTTAAACTCGCCGCTTCATTTTTCTTTCCTCATTGACAATTTTCAATTCCAAACCTTTGTATTACTCTATTAACTTCAATAAAATGAAAACGTAAATAAGGTGTAAAAGGTATGAAAAATAGAAACGATAAAATAGGTGCTTAAGAAATGAAAAGTATTAAAGATAAATGTAAATGTGTAAAAAGTAAATAAAAAAAGTTTTATTGCAAATGCTTTTTATGTTAAAAATTCTGTTGACAAAAGTTTTGTGATGTATTAAAACACTGTTAATAGTTAAAGTAATTTCTTAACTATCATCGCTTATTTTAATTTTCAAAGACAAAATAAAATGTCAAATCAAAAATCTTTTCTGTCAAAAGTAGTTGCTTTCGTCAACCAGAAAGGCGGAGTCGGAAAATCAACATTGGCGACGAACGCGGCGGCGATTCTCAGCGAAAGCTACCGCGTCGTGTTGCTTGACACGGACGAGCAGGGAAGCAGTGAATTGTGGTGCAATGCGCGGGACGAAGATTACGCGGAGAATCATAAGGTTCGGAGTTTTAGCAAGCATTACAAAAAGACCGTCAACGCTTCGGCGGTAACGATTGATTTGGAAGACATCGCTTCCGGTTGCGACATTGTGGTAGTTGATACTCCGGGACGTAATGAGTTCGTGTCATTGGGCGTTATATCTGCCGCAAATTTGGTTATTATCCCGCTTACGCCCGGAAATTACTCATTGTGGAGTTCAGATGCGACGATGCAGTTGATTCAAAAAGTGGCGGCAATTAGGTCCGGCGATTTTGCGGCGCGTTTTCTCCTTAACCGTCGAGACAAGCGGAGGGTCTCCGAAGAAATGGAACTCGCTTTGAGGGAATACGATATTCTTTTGATGAAGACGACAATCGGCAACCGAAACATATACGAAAACAGTTCGAGTGGGTTGTCAGTTTTAGAAATCGGCGCACGCTCCGCGTCCGACCGTGAAGGACAGCGCGAGATGCGAGAACTCGTGAGGGAAATCGAAAGACTTCTGAGCATCAGCCGCCAGAGTGGAAAAACTTCCGCAAAGAATGACAAGAAAAAGACCGCTACTATCTAATTTTTATTGCTGAAAGAGGAGAAAACATTATGGCACTGCGACCCGCGCCAAAAAGAAAATCGGTTGATTATCAAAAGCTCGACGACTTGCAAAAAGAAATTTTCGGTTCGGAACAGGGCGACGGGGAAGTGCCTTTGGTTTCAGAAGTCGAAGGTCAGGCTTCGGCAAAAACTCGCTCGCAAACAAAAGAAAGTCGGATTGCTAAACCCATCGCCGAAAAGACTTTCGACGATAAAACAAATTCAAAACCGGCGGCGAAAGAGAATATGACTAAAGATTCGCTTTCATCGCCAACGGGCGCGGCGAAGGAAAGATTAATTAATTCCGATACCGGCGATTCACTCGGGAGCGGTTTAGGCGATATGGAAACGATTGCCGCCCGCATCGCATCGTCAAAAGCCGGTCAGGGGCGCAATACGACTCGCCCGTTTTCGCTTCCGCGAACGCTGATTATTGACACGACGCGCCTGAAAGCCAAATTCCGCACGATTGATGAGCAGTTCACGCAAAACGTCATCATTGATTTCCTTTTAAGAGAAGCACTCGCCGCGGCGACACCCGAAAATTATAAAGATTTGCGAGCATCAGCGTTCGAGATCGTTAAACGCGCCGAAGAGACGACACGGCGTTCGCTGACCGTCACTGAAGATGTCGTTTATCAAATGTCCGAGCTAAAAGCGGGAATCAATTTGGAAACCGGCAGGAAATACTCGAACGACGAGATTTTTTCGACACTGCTTGCGGTCGGCGTAAGCTGGCTTTACCGCAACGGCGTGTTATCCTGAAAAAATTTCGGGAATCAAGCACTGCCGAAAACCGTTTTTAAGGTTCTCTTTCCTCCCAAATTTTTCGCACTTCCACGCGGGCTGCTTCGTCGAGCGCGGAAAACCAATCGAGAATTGTCATTTCGGCTAACTTTTCGCCTTTCAATAGAGCGTCGTCAATGCCTTTTTCCGTCCTTTCCCAGGCGAGTATTTTCGTGACGGATGCCGTTTGGGTTGTTTGAATGTCATCAAGGCGCAATTTCAAAAGTCTGGCAAGCTGTCTGACAACCGCCGGATTTTCGTGATAATCGTTATCAAAGGCGAGATGAAGTTTTTTGCCACGCGAGATGTTGACGATTAGCTCTTGGGCGCAGCTTATGCCGCTATTTGCGATGGCAAAATATTCAGGTCGAAAGCGAGTGACAACATCGGCTTTGAGTGCGCCTTCGGTAACTAAAATTGGTTTGTCAAAGTAATCTTTCCGCCCGAAACTTCTCCAGCCCGCGTAGTGAATTGGCGTTCCAGAACTTGCGCTGTTCATTTTCGGTAATGACATCCAAAGGTAGCGTTTTTTATTTGGCTTTATTTCGCCCGTAAATTGGATTTGACAGGCTTGAATCCTGCCCGCCGGGTTGCGGTAAGGGATGAGCAATAGCGGGTGCAGATAATCCCGATTCTGCCAAAGATTAACTTCGTCCGTTTCATCAATCCAAAATCCGGGAATATGCCGAATTCCGTGTGGGTTTTCGCGCACAAAGGCGGGGAAGTTTTGATTGAGCAAAAGCCGAAGTTGCGCGGCTATATCTTTACGTTCCTGTGCAGAGCAGGGAAGCCCTCCGTAATCTTCAAAGTTTTCAAGCCCGCGTGCGACCAAACCTTTAATTCCGTTGGTCAAACACTGATAATTAGTTGCCGGTGAGAGCCTGAGTAACGCATTGTAAACAAAATCTCTAATTTCGAGTGGCGCGGAAAGGATTTCTTGCGTCTGCTGTTTGTAGAGATTTCTCGGCTCGCTCGTTTTCCAAAACGGCTGGTTAAGCAGTTCGCGGTCGTGATAAAAAACTCCCCAGCATTCTTTACGGCTTAAACGGTCTGCGCCCGCCGTTATACGAGCGCAGAATGAAATTGAATCGTTCGCCGTGCGGCTGCACCAATCGGGTTTGCCGCAAATCGAACACGGACGGGCGCAGCTCACCCTTTTGTATCTTGAATCTCCCATTCTCGGTTTAGAGGAAAAATCACAAAGCACTTTTACAGCTCGCCGCTTTATTGTTTTGAAAGCAGCCGACTTTATTTTCAAAAAATCGTTAATACTTCGGCTTCATTTCTTCGAGGCGGCGATCCATATCGCGGAAAAAGCCGGTGACAACCGTTGCCGCCATTCGCAGATGCGCGGCTTCTTCGGCTGAACTTTTATTAATGAGCGCGGCTTCGTTGCGTCCCGTAAAGGTTACGTCATTGGCTTTTAATTCCAAACCGTAAGCCTGATTGATTCCCGCTGCTTGCGTCGCCGAGCCTTGTTTGGCTGCCCCGGCACTGATGCTTGCTCCCTTCTGAATCGCTCCGATAGTCGTGTCGGCGTTTTGGTTGATGCTCGCTTCCATATTGGCTTGGTAGTTTTGGCTCGTTTCTCTTTGAGAAGTGAGTGTGCGCGTGTTTTGACCCAAGTTTAGTTTATACTGCTCGTCGGTTACTTGATTGCCCAGGTTTTGCCTGACTTGCGAAGGGTCAACCGGAACGCCCGACGAGCTACCGATGCCCTGCGCGACCACACCCGCGATGCCTCTCGTCCCGACGACACCGCTGCCGGGAACCATATTGAGAATATTGTCATTTATCTGCGCTTCGTTTTCGACCCATCTTTGTCCTTTTTCCCGGCTTGCTTCAAACCCCAAGCGGTTCGTCCGGTCTGTATACTCGACGCGCTGCGACCCAATTTCGCGTTGCGTGGCGGCGTTTGTTTGCTGCAACTGCATTGTCCGATTCGAGTTGGTAATCAGCATATTTGTCGTCTGATTGCCGTAAATCTGACCGAGCGTAGTTTGCAGGCTGCCTTGCACGCCCGATAAAGCCTGAATTCGTCTCGCGTCGGTTTGAAATTTTCCAGCTTCAAAGGCGGCTTTGGCGTTAGCTTTTTCGGAATTATAAATTCCCTGAACCTGGGTGTTTTCGGCTTGGCGGTTGATTGCCGCGCCCGCGACGAGACCGTAAGTTTCAAGTGCCGTGCCGACCGCTGAAAGCATCCAGCCCATCGAAACCTGATTGACCGATTCGTAAACCTGTCCGCGCAGAAGTTTGTAAGCCAGCACGACGCTCAAAATGTAAGACAAAGAGGCGATGAAAAATAAAAAAGTGACGATTGCCGCGCTCGAACCTGGATCGTAGTTGCCGGATGAGATGATTTTCGCCGTCGCCGGATCGAGCGTGTAAAGCGGCTCGTTGTTGTAAATCGAAAGCGCGATAATTCCGATGCTGTAAGCGATATACATCGCCACCTCTTTGACAATCGGATAGGAAAGGCAAAACGTCGCCACGCCCCAGCAGAAAGGGTAAAAAGTCTGCGCGGCGAATTTATCGTCAAAGCCTAATGCCGCCATAATCGGAGATGCCAGCTTCAAACCGATGAGTATAAAAAGCCCGGCGAGCGCGAGCAGAATGCCGCCGAATTTGATGATGTTTTGGCTGATGACCATCAGCGTGAACATCCTGGGCATATTCCAGTTTAGGAAATTCAAATCCGCCGTGATGTCGGCGACCGACGATTCTTTGTTGTTGATTACGCCTAAAATTCCCGGCTCGCCGTTCGGCAGACGCTCGGCGATAATCGCGTTCGGGTCTTCGACGCTGAAATTGGCTTTCACATACTGCCGCATTTTCTCGTCAAAATCTTTGACTAGCCAGTAATT
>JALZOH010000256.1 GCA_030857305.1 Acidobacteriota bacterium | reverse complement strand
CTTTGTAAGCTGTAACCGTCGCTGATCGAAATTCGATTCCTTCGACAACGCGCCACGGTTTCGCGTCGCGCCCCACGATTTCTATTCCGTAAAATCCCGCTTTTTCAAACGCTTTCAGAAACAAATCTTCACGAAACGCGCCCGAAATGCAGCCCGACCACAATTCGGGATCGTTTTGCAGATGAACAGGAACGTCTTCGTCCGCAACGATGTCGGAAATCGCCACGCGCCCGCCGCGTTTTAAAACACGAAACATTTCCGCAAACATCTGCTCTTTATCTTCCGCACGGACGAGATTCAACACGCAGTTCGACAAGATCACGTCAATCGAATCATCCGCGATCAAAGGTTTTTCGGCTTTTGATTGAGCGACAAATGTTTCATAAGCGAAAAAATCATCCGCAGTTTTAATAGGGTTTTCTCGCAGATATTCGTCAACCAGCTTCAAATCAAGCCGCAAATCCTGAATGCGCCCGTAACGAAATTCGACGTTGCCGTAACCGATTTTTTCCGCCATTTCCGCGCGGTATTTATTCGCCAGGGCGAGCATTTCCGTATTCGTGTCAACGCCGATGACTTTGCCTTCAGCGCCGACAATCTGCGCGGCGATATAACAAATCTTCCCGCCGCCCGAACCCAAATCGAGAACCGTGTCTCCCGCTTTGACAAAAGCGGACGGGTCGCCGCAGCCGTAATCGCGTTCGATAATCTCGTCGGGTAAAATTCGCAGATAACGCGGATCGTATTCGACCGGGCAGCACAAAGCTTCTTGTTTCATTTTTGATGCCGCGCCGTATCGCTCGCGGACTGCCGTTTCAATGTCTTTCATATTCTTTAGCAGAAAACTTACTCCTGAAAAGTTTATTAAAACTCAGGGCTTACACAAAAGTAGTACATATTTGGACAGATAGATTTTTCAGTTGACTAATCCTACTTTTGTGCCAGGCTTTCTTTGAGCAATTTGGTAGTATTTTCGGTAACGCTTGGCGATTGAACCATTTCAGCCGTGTCGAAATTTTTCGCCCCGAAATTTACTGGCGGATAATACTGCGCCTGCGGCAGCGATTTACCAGCAGTATGTTTGTCAGTCAGATTATTTTCTGCCGCATCATATTCACGCAAAGCGTAATTTGCTTCTTTCGATACGTTTTTACCAAAAACAAATGGGTAACTCATTCGCACTACTCCGCCGACACAAAAAACGAGTGCCGCGATTTTTACAAAAACCTGAGGCACAATGCTCAAATCACGCAAAATAGCCAGAATCGTAATCAATACAAATCCGAAAAGCATCAGCCCTAAACCCTGGCGCACGGCTTTTCCGATTTTGTTTTTCTTTTTCTCTTTGACTTCGCCCATTTGCGGGACGAGCAATTCTTTAACATCATTCATCGCCAAGCCGCATTTTGTGCAAAAGCGAATCTTGTCGGAAGTTTGCGGATGACCGCATCGAGGACAGTGCATAAATTATTTTCTCCTTATCGCTTTTTACGGTTGATATACCGTCAAAGTTCACCTTTAGCACCATAGACTTTTGCATTAACAAAGTTAAATATGGCTGCAAAACCGGTCGGCGTGCAATTAATCAGGCTGCCGACCAAATACCGACAGTAAGCAAACCGAGTAAAAGGTTGTTTAATATCAAGGAGCATCGTCAGAGACTAACTGATTTTCTACGTTTGGCGTAAGTTCTAAAGTTTTCCCTGTTATTGCACAAATCGCTTTATACCGCCAATGGAAAAAGTTTATTTTTCAGTCCGAGCTGCGCCCATTTGAGCATAACCTCCCGGGGCTCGCCCAGATCGCTCCATGCGAAGCCTCCGGAACGCAGCACATACAAATTTTCAGCGCTTCTTTCAAGCACCTCGAACGAAAAATTCCCGTCGTCAATCGTCGAATAAAGCGTGCCGGCAGTCATTCGTTCGGCTGATGTGCCGAAGGTTAGGCTTGCGGCGCAAAACAATTTGTAAAGTCCGGGCAGATGCGTTTTAAATAATTCCAGAAAACTTTTTACTTTGCCGACCATCACAAAGCTGTTCCAGAGGCAGCCCCGGTCCATCAATTTCGAGGCTATAGCGGTCGTCGGTTTTTCCCAAAAACGCTCCACCTTTTGAATTTCAGCGCGCGGCTCTTCGCCCGCTTCCCTGCACGGCTCGATCCAACCGTAGGAGCTTTTCGGCGCGAGCGGCTCGATGCCAAGCAGAATAATCGCTTCCGGTTTTCTCTCCGCCGCGCGGAAAGCCTTTTCCACGTTATTCATAAAAATCGCGTCGTCGGAAACGTAATGATCGGACGGAAAAAACGCGACCGTCGCCTGCGGGTTTGTTTTCGATAAACGAAGAAGGCTGTAAAGAATCGCCGGAGCCGTTCCGCGATTCCGGGGCTGGATGATCTGCCGATCCTTAGAAACTCCTTCGAGCAGCGGCGCGTAAAAACTTTCGTGCGTTTTCGTCAAACTGTAATAAGTATCTTCCGGTTTGATTTTTAAGTTCACGCGCTTTTCGGTAACCGTCAAAAGCGGGTCGCCGCCCATGACGGGACAGAATTGTTTAGGAATTTCGCAGCCCGTCAGCTTTTTCGTGAACTTCAGCAGGCGCGTTCCGTCGCCGCCGGCTAAAATGACCGCGAACCGCCGCGCCTGCGCCTGGCGAAAGTTCGCGCCGTTTCCTGATACATTAAAATTCATCTGACTACCCCCTCTGTTTATTTATAATTATAAGAATCCAAATTCGACGCCAATTATTCCCGGTTCCTGACTTTTTTGTTGAATTTCCGGAAATTCAACAAAAAAAGTGAGGCGATTTTGAATAAAAATAAAATTCTGGAATAAAGATCCGGGTTTTGGACATCTCTTTATAATGGGAGACTGTAACAAACCGAATTTTTGGGAGAAAATATGATTAAAAATATAGTTTTCGCCGCCGTTATAAGTTTGGCGGCAATTTTTGCGGGCTGCTATCAGAATGCTTCAACCGAGACGACTGAACCTGTAAAAAACGCCGCGCCGGAAAAAATTTATTCCGATAGCGATGCCGCCAAAAACGCTCTGAATGTGGGAGATAAAATGCCCGCCTTTGAGCTGAAGGATATTGACGGCAAAACCGTCAGCAGCGATGATCTGCTAAAAAAGGGCAATCTCGTGATCGTGTTCTATCGCGGGGCGTGGTGTCCGTTCTGCAATCTTTATCTGCAAAATCTGCAAAATCAAGCCGCCGCTATTAAAGAAGCGGGCGGACAAATTGTCGCCATCTCGGTTGAAAATCCCGATAAATCTACCGGCGTCGCCAAGAAAAACGAATTGCAGTTCACCGTTTTAAGCGACCCGAATTTAGAAACGGCTCGCAAATTCGGCATCGTCTACGAGCTGCCGAAGGAAACCGACGAGCAGTATAAATCAAAAGGTTTGGACGTTGCCAAAAACAATGAGATGGAAAAAGCCGAACTCCCGCTTGGCGCGACCTACATCGTCAGACAAACGGGGGAAATTGTTTATGCCTTTCTCGACTCGGACTACAAGAAACGCGCCGAGCCCGAAGTGATTATTGAAAATCTCAAGAAAATAAAGTAATTCGAAAAAATTATGGTCAATTAAAACAGGCAGAAGCCTAGACTTCTTTTAACAAAATTAAAACTTCAGGAGAAATAAAAATCTATGTTATTACAAGTTCATACAATCGAAACCGCGCCGGCAAAATCGGCAGAAATCTTAAAACAGGTGAAAGAAAAATTCGGATTCGTTCCTAATTTAATGGGGGTTTTTGCCGAATCGCCGGAGATTCTGCAGGCGTATCTGACGCTTGGCGATCTGGTTGACCGGACCACTTTAACCCCGCTCGAAAGGCAGATCGCTTTTATCAGTTCGAGCGTTGCAAACAGCTGCGATTACTGCGTCGCGGCGCACACGGCGCTTTCTTCGATGCAGAATCTGCCCGCCGAAGTCATTGAGTCAATCCGCGAAAATCGTCCGATCACGGACGCCAAACTCGAAGCTTTAAGAAAATTCGTCCAATCCGCGACGGAAAAACGCGGAAATGTTTCCGAAGAAGAAAAAGCCGCATTTCTCGAAGCCGGTTATACGAAACAAAATATTCTGGAAATAATTTTAGTAGTCGGAATGAAAACGCTTTCCAACTACACCAACCATATTGCGGAAACCCCGCTCGACACCCCCTTTGAATCCGCCAAATGGCAAAAAGCCGCCGCCTAAAGAGATCCCCTTGTCTCAAGCTTTAATCGAGCCGTCCAAGTTTCCTGGGCGGCTCTTTTTTCAGATTTGGATTTACCGTAGAAAAAAGGAGGCAAATGAACACTTTTTAGCTGTGCCGGGAAATGCTTGTTTTGCCGACCATCGAAATTTCCCTATCGAACTCCGAAAAGTTGTCGGGAATGGTAACAAAAGTAACACCCTAAAAAGGAAAAGTGAAAACTGAAGAAATCGGAC
>JALZOH010000255.1 GCA_030857305.1 Acidobacteriota bacterium | reverse complement strand
TTACTTGCCTGTTTCAAAATTTTGCTCGGTGATTGGGCATTGGCAAGGTTGAATGGAGAGAATGTGAAAAGGAAAAATAATAAAAACAAAATACATTTCATGGATTTTTTATGTTGAAAGTAAAATTTTTAAATCAACCCAGATGGATTCTATTACTCTCAATTCTAAGCGAATAAGCAAATCACACCGATTAAAGCAACAAAACACACATTTGTTAAACCAGATTCGAAGAGTTTCATTAATTTCTCCAAAGAATTAAGCAGTTGCTGCCGTTTCAACAAGGTTTGTTTTACTTGAGCAATCCGAATTGTTTCCCGCAAAAAAATCACACGAATCAATCGCCGGCGCGTCGGTTTCAATCGAGCCGTCGCCATAAGTCTCGCCTGCATTCAAGGTCTCAAAATAAATACCGATGTTGTCAGAAACTTCATTGACCGAATGTGAATGATAAAGCGTCTGGCGAAATTGCGCGCCGCCGACTAGACCTTTTGTAAATTGTCCGGCAAGTTGTTTCATTTTTCCGATTGCCGGAAGTTCCGGCATATCTTCGCGAAGCAGTTCAAAATATTCTAAAAGCACTTCTTGTTTTTCCTCAAGCGTGGGTTCGTAAGCTACGCGATTTTCCATAACGTCTTGAATCTGCCGGAAAATCCAGGGATTTTGCATCGCGCCGCGTCCGATTAAAACGCCGTCGCAACTGGTTTCATTAAAACGCTTTAACGCATTTTCAATCGAAGTAATATCGCCATTGCCAGAAACGGGAATACTGACGGCTTCTTTGATTTGTTTAACTAATTCCCAATTTGCCAAGCCTTTATAGCCTTGCTCTTTGGTGCGTCCGTGAAGCTGGATGTGTTCAACGCCGCACTGTTCTGCCATTTTCGCAACTTCGACGCAGTTTATCGTTGATTCGGTAAAACCTGTGCGAAGTTTTAAGGTTAAAGGAATCGAAATAACTTTTTTGATTTCCTTAAGAATCGTCTCAAGGCGCGGCAAGTCTTTAAGAAGTCCCGAACCACCACCGTTTTTAACAACTTTCGGAGCCGGACAACCGCAGTTGACATCAAGAATGTCGGCGCCGATTTCTTCCGCCATTTCCGCCCCCAATGCCATTCGCTCAAACTGCCCGCCAAAAATCTGTACAGCAAACGGACGTTCTTCGACATCAAAACGCATCTGCCGTCTTGCTTTCGGATTGTTGCGCGTCAAACCTTCAACCGAGATAAATTCGGAAACCGTCAAACCGATACCGCCGCGCCGCTTTATAAGGCGACGAAACGAATAATCCGTCACGCCCGCCATCGGCGAGAGAATTAACGGCGGATTGATTTCAATATTGCGTATCTTGAAAGGTTTCATTAGTTAGAAAGATGTTTATTAACCGGATTGTGTTGCCGCATATACTTTTTTAACGTCGCGATTTAGATTATCTGCTCAAACATTTTCATAAAATTACCGGCTTAATACAAAGCCGGAATAAAAGTTATACAATTATAAAATGAATAAAGCGAAAAATAATAGGTAAAACTGATGACTGAGAAACAAAACTTTAAAAACTCACCTGCGGCTGGCATCCGTCGTTTCATTACCTGCTGATAATAAAATTGCCGACAAATCTGATTTATACCTTTGTGCGGCTTGTGCAAGAATCAAATAAACAAACAGAGCTTTGATAAATTAAAATGAAAATTATTGTCATTGGAAGTGGCTTTGGCGGTTTAACCGCCGCTATTCGTCTGCAAGCACAGGGACACAAAGTAACGATTTTGGAAAAGCGTGACAAACTTGGCGGAAGAGCTTATGTTTATGAGCAGGACGGTTTTACGTTCGACGGCGGTCCGACGATTATTACCGCGCCCTGGTTGATTGACGAGGTGTTTGAAGCAGCGGGCAAGCGCACCGAAGATTATGTTAAATTAGTCAAGATTGACCCGTTTTATAATATTCGTTTTGAAGACGGAAGTGTTTTTAATTACAACGACGATAAGGAAAACTTGCTCGCGCAAATCCACAAATTTAATCCCGCAGACGTCGAAGGTTATAAACGATTCTCGAAGGATTTGGGCGAGATTTACCGCGTCGGTTTTGAATTGATTGACCAGCCGTTTACAAGCGTCTGGGATATGGTCAAAGTCGTTCCCGAAATGATAAAACTGCGCTCGGATAAATCGGTCGTGAAATTTGCGAGTAAATATTTTAAAGACGAACGACTGCAGCAAGCCTTTAGCTTTCATCCGCTTTTGATTGGCGGAAATCCGTTCACGGCAACTTCGATTTACGCGATGATTCACGAATTGGAACAAAAATTCGGCGTGTGGTTTGCGATGGGTGGAACCGGCGCGCTCGTCAAAGGTTTCGGCGATTTATTTCTTGACATTGGCGGGGAAGTTTATCTTGAAGCCGAAGTCGAAGAAATTTTAATTGATGAGCAAACAGAAAAAGCAAAAGGCGTAAAAATAAAATCAGGCGAAATTTTTGAAGCCGATGCGGTGGTCGCTAATTCCGACGTCGCGCAAACTTATCTCAGCCTTGTGCCGCGACGATTTCGTAAGAAATATACGGACGCGAAAGTAAAATCTATGACTTATTCGATGTCTCTATTTGTCGTTTACTTCGGGACAAATCGCAAATATGAAGGCATCGCACATCACGAAATTATCATGGGAAAGCGTTACAAGGAATTGCTTGAAGATATTTTTAATAAAAAGATTTTGGCAAAGGATTTTTCGCTTTATCTGCATCGTCCGACGGCGACCGATCCGAGTCTTGCGCCCGTCGGCTGCGATTCGTGGTATGTACTTTCGCCGGTGCCGCATCTTGGCGGGAATATTGATTGGGAAACGCAAGCCGAACCTTATAAACAACTTATTTACCAATATCTCGAAGAACGCTATCTGCCGGATTTGAGAAAACATATCGTTTCGGAACATCACATTGACCCACTACATTTTCGCGACACTCTAAACAGTTATCTGGGCAGCGCATTTTCCGTCGAACCAACTCTTTTTCAATCTGCATATCTGCGCCCGCACAACATCAGCGAAGACGTACCAAACCTTTATTTTGTCGGCGCGGGAACGCATCCGGGCGCAGGGCTTCCGGGTGTCATGAGCTCGGGGAAAATTGTGGGAAATATAATCGGCAGAACTCTTTGATTTTGGATTGGTGCTGTAGACAAACTTTAAAGTTTATATTTTGTATTGCTTGATTATTGGAACATAATCTTTAGAATTGCCGTAAAATTTCAAGGCAATCCAAAATTCAAAATCCAAAATTGAAATGTGGTATTGGACAAAAGTTTTATTTTTAATTTTAATCGGCGCGGTGGCGGTTTGGTTAGCTTTTGAAGTTTTTACGTTTCCGAACGTCTCAAAACTTCGTAACGAAAATCCCACAACGAGTTCGATGATTGAGCATCGCCTTTCCGAAGCAAAAGCAAACGGAACGGAACTCAGAAAATATCACATTTGGATGCCGATTGAGCAAATCTCGTCTCATTTGCAGCGCGCCGTTTTAGCGGGTGAGGATTCGAACTTTTTTACGCACGATGGTTTTGATTGGAAAGCGATTGAAAATGCATGGGATGAAGGAAGGGCGGAAGCCGAAAAAGAAGCTAAAGCCGAAGGTGAAACAACCGAAGACGATTGGATTCCGCCGATGCCGAACTTTAAACGCGGGGCTTCGACCGTTTCACAACAGCTTGCCAAAAACCTTTATTTGAGTGAGGAGCGTAACTTTCTGCGCAAAGGTCGTGAAGCCCTTATTACATATTTTCTTGAACGCGAACTTTCAAAAAAGCGTATTTTGGAAATTTATTTGAATATTATTGAATGGGGCGACGGTGTTTATGGCGCGGAAGCGGCTTCACGGTATTACTTCAAAAAATCCGCTTCAAATCTGACGCCCCAGGAGTCCGCTTATCTTTCAGCGATGATTCCCAGTCCGCTCAATGTTTTTAATCCGAAGAAAAATCCAAAGCGCGTCGTGCGAAGGCAGAAAGTTATCTTGCGTGGAATGAATCATGTAAAGTTAAGTTATTGACAGTGTAGGGACCACAAGACCTGTACCCTACACTGTTTTTTGCTTTCCTATTCAGCCGTTGCAACCTTAGCTCTTGCTGCACCGCCTTTAATTTTCATTTCGTTTAAAATCCAACCGGCATTGCCGAACTTTTCCACCACAAACAAAACATAGCGAATATCAACGGCGATGGTGCGTCCGTAATTTTCATCATAGAAAAGGTCGTTGCCTAAACCTTCGTAATTTCCGTCAAACACTAGCCCGACCTGTTCGCCGTAAGCGTTTAAAACCGGACTTCCCGAATTGCCACCGATAATATCGGTCGTTGCCAGAAAATTAACCGTAACGGAATCGCCGCTGCCGAATCTGCCGAAATCACGTGTGCGCTGCAAGTCCTTTAGTTTTTGCGGAACATCAAAGGGTTTTTCGCCAGTGTCTTTTTCAATCATTCCCTTAATGGT
>JALZOH010000254.1 GCA_030857305.1 Acidobacteriota bacterium | reverse complement strand
CTGCGGTCATAAACATCCGGATAAATATGCAATTTTCCGGCTTCGACTACCAGCGTGTCGTATGTGATTTCAACGGGAATTCTCGGATTGAGTTCCGCCGACAAAGTTTTCTTCGTCTTTTTCGCTGCAATAATTTGCTTCGGCGTTACGTCAAGCTCGCGGGCGGCAACAATTTTTTCCGCCAAATCATATAAATCCGTTTGCAAAACTCGCACACAGCCGTGCGAAACCAAACCGCCCAGGTCGCCGACGCCTTTCGCTTGATGAATCAGATAGCCGTCGCCAAGCGGGATTTTTAGCTTGCCGAGCGGATTGCGCGGATCTGTGGGGAGAATAATTTCGCCGGCTTTAACTTTTTTCGACTCGGCAACCCAATCGCTTTTGGGCGGAATCCACGAAGGGTTCCAGATAACTTCCGAGGCGCGGCGCGAACCGATGAAAATCGGGTAATCTTTTAGTCCAACGCCAATCGGATAAGTTTTCACTTCCTTGCCATTTTGCCACAGTGTCATTTGAAACGCCGGAACATTGACCGTAATCTTTAAATCGTTTCCCCCGGCAATAAGCGCGGTTTTTTCAATTCTTCCGCCCGTCAATTTATCAGACCGCGCCGAATCGCGCTTCGAATCTTGAACGTAAGATTGCGCCGATGCGCTGCCAGACGCACAGGCGAAAAGTAATAAAATCGGTAAAAAACGGGCAGTAAATTTATTTTTTCTCATTAAATTGTTCATTACAAAAGATGCTAATTTTCTCGAATGTTTGTCGCTTTCGGGACGCAAAAAGTTGTATTGCTTTTAAAGCGTTACTTTTTGAAATAAATAAAGTTACACGGTTTTATACCTAAACCGCTCATTTTTTCGTCTCGCTGCCGAAACCTGATTTTTCCTTTATCTTTTCCGACATTTGTTCAAAGACCTCTGTCAAATCGAGTTCGCTGGTGTCAATGACAATCGCGTCTTCGGCAATTGCCAACGGCGAATCCTGGCGCGAAACATCGCGCGCGTCGCGCAAATTTATTTCCTCGAGCGTTTGTTCAAAAGTCGTTGCCCGACCCTTTGTCAAATCTTCTTCGAACCGCCGCCGCGCTCTCGCCTCCGGCTTTGCCGTCAGAAAAAATTTTACGTCGGCGTTCGGAAAAACAACTGTTCCGATATCGCGCCCGTCCAGGACACAGCCTTTTTCAGATTTGTTTCCAAGTTTTCTTTGATGTTCGACCAGAATTTTGCGGACTTCGGAAACGCCCGAAACAATCGAAGCCATTTGACCGATTTGGTGGTGGCGAATTTCTTGTGAAACGTCGCGATTGTTGAGTTTGATTTGCAAATTTTCCGGCTCGCCGACTAATTCGATTTTTGCGCTTTTGGCAATTTCGATAATTTTTTCTTTATTTTCAAGACCGGCGCCCGCCTCCAAGACAGCCAAACCGACGGCTCGATACATCGCGCCTGTATCGAGATAAAGCAGATTCATTTTTTTAGCGAGCATTTTGCCAAGCGTAGATTTACCTGCGCCCGAAGGTCCGTCAATGGCGATAATCATTTTTAGTCAGCAGTCAGCAGTCAGCAGTCGGTAAATTGACGTTAGAACTACCGAAGTATTTGTTCTAAGGCTTTGATTGTGGTCTCAATACCTTCTCGCGAAACGTCGTAATGCGTCACCATCCGTATCGAATTGCCGAACGGCGAAGCTAAAATGTCTTGTTCTTTAAGTTTCGCGCAAATTTCGCTCGCTGCAAGTTCAGCACTTGTAACGTCGAATATTACAATGTTGGTTATAACCTTTTCTGTATCAATGGAGACACCTTTCAGATTTGCCAAGCCTTCAGCAAGAAGTTTCGCGTTTTCGTGGTCAACGTGCAAAATTTTCGGCGTTTCTTCGAGCGCTATCAAACCTGCCGCCGCTAAAACCCCGACTTGCCGCATTCCGCCGCCTAAGCGTTTGCGCCAAACTCTTGCTTCTTCGATAAAATCTTTTTTGCCAAGAAGCATTGAACCGACCGGCGCGCCCAAGCCCTTTGATAAACAAAACTGCACCGAATCGCAATCTTTAGAAAGTTCCGCAACCGATTCGTTGAGCGCCACCGAAGCGTTAAAAATTCTTGCGCCGTCAAGATGAATAGGAATTTCAAGAGCGTGCGCTTTTGCACAAATTTCGTCGGTGTGATCTTTGGTCAAAACCGTTCCGCCCGCGAGATTATGCGAGTTTTCCAGACAAATCAAACCTGTCGGGCAAGCGTAGTAAGGTTGATTGACGTGTAGTGCCGCTTCGATTTCCGTCCAAGTCAAAATTCCGCTTCCGTCCGCGCTCTTCACCGAACGAATCATTACGCCTGCAACGACTGACGGCGCGCCCATCTCGTAATTAAAAATATGTCCGCGTTCTTCGATGATGATTTCGTCGCCCGGCTTGGTGTGAAGTTTGACGGCAATTTGATTGCCCATCGAACCGGTTGGCACAAACAGCGCGGCTTCTTTTTCAAAAATTTCGGCGGCGCGTTCCTGCAATAAATTCACCGTCGGGTCTTCCAGATAAACGTCGTCGCCGACTTCGGCTTCCGCCATTGCGCGACGCATTGCAGGCGTTGGTTTGGTAACTGTATCGCTTCGTAGATCAATCATTTTATTTTTTAAGTCAGTACAATATGATAAAGATAACGACTGCGTTTTTCTAAATCCCAATTTGCATAACGCACCGCTTCGCTGTGCCGATAATTATACAAATCGAGACTTCCTTCTTTCTCAAACTGCGGCTCTAGTTCTTCCAAAACACCAACCTTTTTTCGCCAATGTTTGGCTTCATTTTCAGTCAAATCAAGCGCGGAAAATTTCAAATCGTATTTTTTCAAAAGAATTGCCAGAGCCGTGTTTTCAGGCAGAAGATTTTCCTTGTCTTCAAGATTATTTATCCATTGAGTAAAAAAAATGCCCATCTGTCCGAAAGGTTTTACAATTGCAATAATTTGATTCAAAGTTTCTTTCAAATTATCAACATAATAAAGCGTATCTATCGAAACGATGCAGTCGAAAGTTTGAGGCTCGAAGTTCAGGTGATTCATATTTCCAACGCTGAAAGCCAGATGCTTATTTTTTTTGGCTGTTCTTTTACGTGCTTGTTCGATTGCTTCTTCCGAAATGTCTATGCCTTCGAAAAACGCACCCGTTTGATTTTGCAGGTATTCCGTTATAAAACCGTTTCCGCAGCCTAAATCGAGAACGCGGTCGTCGGCATTTAGTCTCAAAATTTCGAGCAATTTGTTTAATTGAAAGACATCCGACAAACCGTGTTGACAGAGATTTTTGCCATAAACTTTTTCGCAAAAAAGAGCGTGAGCGGAACTTTTTATCGCCTTACCGAAGAAATTATTATATTCATAAAGCCATAAAGGATTGTCAGTTTCAATCGCCTTTCTCACAAGGTCTCCTTTTTCCGTGAACGCAAAAATGCCGTCGGTTTCTGATAAATAATTTTCAGCAACTAAACTTTCGTATGCCTCAGACCAATCAACAATATATTTACCAAACCATATTTTTCCAAATTCTCTTAGGTTCTCGGCAGTAGACTTGCTATCAGCATTCATTCCCGCCATCAAGCCGTAACGACTCGCCAGCCAGCCAACCGCAATCAACAATT
The DNA here is from genome assembly GCA_030857305.1 of Acidobacteriota bacterium. Lineage (GTDB taxonomy): Bacteria > Acidobacteriota > Blastocatellia > Pyrinomonadales > Pyrinomonadaceae. The sequence goes on along the minus strand of JALZOH010000254.1, from coordinate 848 downwards.
GCTTTTCGGCTTCGGTAAATTCTTTCATAAAATGAACCGCATCGCAGGTTAATCACTAAATTGGTTTTAATTTAAATTTTTCCGTATCCCAACTCGCACGTTTCGCTCCCGCTTGATGTGCGCTTTCCAGAAATTCCAAAACCGTTTCACGAGGCGAGTGTGTTTTACGCACTTCGTCATACATCAAAAGTGCCATTGCGCCTTTGGTGTTATCCCAAAAAGCTGCTTCGGGCTGCAAAGGCTCATCGATTAAATTTTTTGGTTCGGGCGCGGTGTATGAATAAAATGCCGGAGCGGGAACTTTATCGTCGCCCGCCCAAAAACCGAAACTGATGACTTCGTGCGAATAGGCTTCGCGCTCGACCGTTCCGGCTTCTTCGCGGACGGGCGCGGGTTTTCCCGAAAATCTGGTTAAAGCCAAATCGAAGCTGTGCCAGAAAAGATGAATAGGCGTAGATTTTCCGGTAAAGCGTCCGCGAAATTCCTCGAAAATATCATTGACGCTGACTAAAATCCGCCGAAATCTTTCGACATATTCTTTGTCGTAAGATTTATTTTCCGCGTCTTCGGCAAACGGCTTCTTGCTGGCGGCTTCGTAAGGCACCGCCCAAATTTTTGTTTCGATACCGAGCGCGGCGAGCGTTTCAAAAACTTGCCGATAAAAATCGGCGACCGTTAATCCGTCTTCGAGCGCGAAACTTTTCCGCTCGCCGTCGTGCGTGCTGATTTTAAGCGCGTGTTCGATAAAATCGAATTCAATTTCAAAATTCCCGAAGCCGTAAGGAATCGGACGCGTCGTGAGTCCGCGAGGGCTGACGTAAAACGCAACGTGCCACCAATGATTCTGG
>JALZOH010000253.1 GCA_030857305.1 Acidobacteriota bacterium | reverse complement strand
GTCCGCGACGGCGCAAATGGTTACGTCAAATTCCCGCAAATCGGCACGGTCGTTATCGAAGACGACGTTGAAATCGGCTCAAATTCCTGCATCGATAGAGGCGCGTTAGGCGAAACCAGAATCGGCGCAGGCACAAAGATTGATAACCTCGTGCAAATCGCCCACAACGTCCGAATCGGCAAGCGCGTCGTCATCGCTTCACAAACCGGAATTTCCGGCAGCACAATTATCGAAGACGATTGCGTCATCGGCGGACAAGTCGGTTTCGGCGACCACGCGACGGTGAAAAGTGGCGCGATTATCGGCTCAAAAGCTGGCGTTCTGCCTGGGAAAATCGTTCGCGCCGGCGTTTGGTGGGGCGTTCCCGTCCAACCGCTCGACGAATACAAACGCCAAAACGCGATGGTTAAAGCCTTACCGCGTCTGCGCGAAGAAATTAAAGAATTGAAAAGGCAAATCGGCGAATTCAGAGATAAACTTAAAACGAATTGACAATGTTTGAAATGATTTTTATAAAAGTCGCATAAACCAAAATTTAACGTATATTTTCTGAAGATTTATGCGAATTACAAAATACATTTACTTAGGTTTGTTGATTGAAAACGAGCTGGATAGTTTTTAATTAGACAATAGTTCGCCTTCTATCTTTAATTTTTTAATCCTGTCACAAGGGACAAGAAATTCATTAGATTAAAATATTGATTTACAATACTAGTAACTATAACAAACAAATGCCAATATGAGATTGTTGATTATCCTATTTAACCCAAGTTGCCAGTTATAGGCATTGATATTTGAAATAAAGAATGTCCTCTTTTAGAATTTTGTCGCCAAACAAATTCAAGAAAAAGAGGACAAACAAATGTGCCATAGCACTCTTGCAATATACTGTTTTATTGACGACTTTCTCAAGGCGAGCGGACACCGCGAAGATTGTCGTATCGAAGTGACGGACGCGGAAGTCATCACTATTGCCGTCGTTGCAATGCTGCATTTTGGCGGTAACTTTGAAAAGTCGCGGCTCGTTCTGCACGAACTCGGATTTATCAAACGACTGCTCTCGCGGTCGCGGTTTTCGCGGCGGATGAATCGGCTTTCGGATTTGATTTACCGACTGTTTCATCAGTTGGGCGCAGTCCTCAAGCAACTGCACTGGGAATCGCGCTATCTGCTTGATTCGTTTCCGGTCGCGGTCTGCGACAACATTCGCATAGGGCGCTGCCGCTTGGTTCGAGACGAACAATATCGCGGGAAAATATCGAGCAAGCGTCGCTATTTTTACGGTGTTCGGGTGCAGCTTCTGGCGACCTCTAGCGGCATCCCGCTGGAGTTTTGCGTGTTGCCGGGGGCGTGTTCGGACTTGCAGGGATTGGCGGAACTCGCGCTTGACTTGCCGCCGATGGCGGAAGTGTTTGTTGATGGCGGATACAATTTTTACGAGTGGGAAGATTATTTGCGGGACAGCGAAGAGGTGCGGCTGCAAGTTCCGCGCAAAAGCAACTCGAAACGCGAGCGTTCCCCATGGCTGGAAATCTACAAATCGTTGATGCGAAAATACATCGAAACGACGATTGGTGAGATTTCTAAATTGTTTCCGAAAAAGATTCATGCCACAAATTTGAATGGGTTCGTGTTGAAAATCGCGTTATTTTTATTCGCTTATCAAGTTGACAAGGCTTTTATTCAATAACTGGCAACTTAGGTTATTTAGAGAAATAATTCTCACCAACACCGAAGAACATTTAATTGGTCTTTTGACAACTTGGGAACTGTATAAATTAACAAGAAATTTTCTGAAAAATAGTTGGAAACACGAAAATATAAAGGGCATTTTTTATAAATCTGGAAAAATCGAATGTCTTCCTTCAAATTATGAGTATATTGGAAAGATCGAAAGATTCATTGAAGATAAAGGAATAGTAGGAATCAAAATTGAAAATGCTTCTCTTAGTAAAAATGACAAAATAGCATTTGAAACAGAAATTGAATTTGAAGAGCAAATTGTTGAATCTTTACAACTTGAAAATGAAGCTGTCGAAAATGCAAAAATTTCTGATTTAGTCGGAATAAAAACTCATTTATCGAAAAATCAAATAAAGTTAGAAAAAACGCGGGTTTTTCGAGTGAACTAAATCTGGAAAAAGATTTTCGTCAGTTTCATTCTTTTATAACTTCCTATCGCTGAGTATAATCTTTCCTTTACCAAACACGGAGAGATTTTATTTTGCAGCACGAACTTATCTTAATTCTCGATTTTGGCTCTCAATACACGCGACTGATTGTAAATTTCAACGCTTTTATCAAATATATTGTTCATTAAATTCATAAAATAGATAAGCACGCAATGAAAAAGGAGTATCTGGTTTAGATACTCCTTTTTCAACTTATTCTTTCTAACTCTAAGCGATTAACTATGGAGCCACGGTCGGCGTAACACCACAGGCGTTCCAAGCGTTAGATGTTTGCTGTGCTTGCACGGAACCCGCGCCGAAGCGATTTTTAGCTGCGTTCATCCAGGCGTCTGCAACCTTCACGTAAGTATCTGTGGCGGTGCAATACTTCGTATCAGCGTCATATGCGATGGCTGCCGCTGCATCCAATCCGATGCTGGTAGCGGTTCCGCCAAGATGATGCGTGGTGACAACTCCGCTATTTTGCGCTAACATGTAAAAGACTTTGTTCATGATGCCGCTATTAGTATGAACGCCGCCATTGTCCGCTGTTCCCGTATAACGCTCCGAGTAGTGGTCGGGATCGCCTTCCAGGTGGGTGTCCGCCATATTGCGAATTCCTTTGGTCGGACTCGAAGGGTTACTCGAATAGTAGAGGTCTTCGCCAATCCACCAATCGGACGGATATGAAACGCCGTTCGCGCCGGTCAAAGTGCCGGTTTTAAATTCGATAACCACTCCGAAAATATCCGAAAACGATTCGTTAGCCGCGCCGGATTCGTTTTGATATTGCAGATTTGAGGTGCGTTCGGTAATGCCGTGCGCCATTTCGTGTCCGACGACATCGAGCGCGTCAAACGGGCGATAGGTTGTTCCGTCACCGTCGCCGTAAGTCATTGACGAACCGTCCCAGTAAGCATTGTTGTAGTTACTGCCGTAATGGGTGCGCGACACCATATAACCGAATTTCAAATTTTTATTATTGGCGTTGTCAATACCGTTTCGATTGAAGGTGCTTTGAAAATAGGCAAGCGTTTGGTTGGCAAAGAAATGAGCGTCAACACCAACTGACTGGCGGTCTGAAAGACTGCCTGTGCTGCCGAAGATATTGTCGGTTGACAAATAAAGTGTTCCGGTTGACGTGCATCCAAGAAAACCGCAAGTTCTATTTGAATAATCAAATGTCTTGCCGTTATTCGGCACGTCGAATAGATAATACTTGTTTTTAGAGAAGTCTAGCGGTAAGCCCGTTACCTGTCCAGCGTAGAATCCGTAGCCGGTGCCGAGTGCCGCTCCGGTTTGTAGGTTATCCCAGCGGTCAATAACTTCGCCCGTTACGGCATTGATGACAATCATTTCACGGCGCGGTTCGTCAGTCATAAAATCTGTATTTTTGACATCAACCATATAGGCAAGTAAAAGTTCCGCGCCTCTCGGGTAATAAACAAGTTCTGTTTCGGTGCTTGCCTGAAAACCAAATTCTTGTTTTGCAAATTCGGCGACATCAGTTTCCCCAAAACTGGGAACTACTAACGGAGCGTCTCCTGAAAATAATTCGCCGGTCGCGGGCGCGAATTTTTCGTTGCTTTTTTCGTGCGTGATAATCTCACGTCCATAAACGCGAACGCCGTCAATATATTGTGAAAAACGAACGTGGTTTCCAGTTTCGTCGGAAATTATATCTTTTGATTTTAATTGCTCCGCGCCGATACCTTTTTTAGCAAGATAAGATCGAGCTTTTGATTCCGCCTGAAATGACTGGTTGCCGAATTGCTGGGCTAAAGCACTCTGGGTGTTGAAAGATAAGCCTACGAAGAAGGCTGCAACTAGAAAACTGATTGATAATTTTTTCACTGATTCTACTACTCCTTGGTTTTAGTTTTATTTGACGCTCAAAAATATGAGTCCGGTATGAACAACACCCAACGAACAAATTAAGTATAAATTATAGTTATGATATTGGGAGTAAATGTCCCTCTTAGATGCTTCGTTATATGTTTGAGTTTGCCCTAAAATTTTATTTCTTTAAAGTGGTTAAGGCTGTAATTAACCATTATTGCAAAAGTTATAGAAATTTATTTTGCCGAGCCCGATTTCCACTACTGAAATTCCTGCCAAAACATTGTTTGTGATTTGTGTTTTTCGGATTAAGATAAAAAATATATTTTCTGAAATGGAGTCTTTAAATTTGCCTAACCGACACGAACTCGTTCTAATTCTCGATTTTGGCTCGCAGTACACTCAGCTTATCGCGCGGCGCGTGCGCGAGCAAGGCGTTTATTGCGAAATTCAGCCGTTTCATTATCCACTCGAAAAAATCATCGAGAGAAAACCG
>JALZOH010000252.1 GCA_030857305.1 Acidobacteriota bacterium | reverse complement strand
TCCTTGCCGCGAACCCCAACATCTCCGTGCATAATTTGCGCGGCGTGCTCGCATACAGCGGCGACGTGCTACCCGCTCTCCAAGGAAAGACTACGACGGGGCGTCGCCTCAACGCCTACAACTCCCTTCTGAGTGCGGCGGAGAACGATATAATCCCGCCCGCGCCCGTCAGCGATCTGCGCGTCATCGCGCGAGACGGGCGCACCGTCACCTTCGCGTGGACCGCGGTCGGCGACGACGGTAACTCCGGGCAAGCCGCCGATTATGATTTCGTTTTCATCAACTCCGCGACCGGCATCGTCACCATCACGCCAGCCTCGCTCACGACGCTGCTGCCTAAACCGGCGGGCAGTCAGGAGACGGCAACTGTCCAACTCCCTTACCGCAACTTCGCAGGCGCAGTCGAACTGCGCGTTTACGACAACGCGGGCAACGTCAGCCGGACACCCATCGGCGTAACGGTCAGCGTCAACCTCGGGAGCGATCCTTACCAAGTCGCGCTCTCCGCCGCGACCGCTCTCTCGACCGGCGGAACCCCGCTCGGACTACGCGCCGACGATCAATACCGCAAAGACTACGCGCTCCCGTTTTCCTTCCCCTTCTTCGGGCAGAATCGCAGCACCGTGACAATCTCGACGAACGGCGCGCTCTACTTCTCGAGCTCGTTATTGGAGAACGACGCCGGCAGTTCGATCGAAGCGTTAAACGGAGCGGCGATGATCGCCGGCTTGTGGGATGATCTACGAACCGATCGCCGCTCCGGCGACGATGTTTACGTAACGGCAGACGCCGACCGCATAATCTTCCGCTGGCAAGGCGTAACCTTCGACACACCGCTCTCAAGCGGCAGTCGCGGCGAAAACCCTGTCAACTTCGAGATCGAACTACGGCGCGACGGAACGATCCAGACTCGGTATGGCAACGGCAACACGCGCCTCTTTCCCGTCGTCGGCATTTCGGGCGGCGAGCCAGATGCCTACGTCGTCGAGTCGCACACCTCCGAGCAGTCCTTTAAGGATCTGACGAACGCGCAAACCGTCACATTTACACCTAGCACATCATTATCGTCGACACCGCTTCGCACACAATTCGACTTTGACGGCGACGGTAAAGCGGATATTTCGGTTTTCCGACCGTCAAACGGGACTTGGTATCTTAACCGCTCGCAAGCCGGTTTTTCCGCCGTTCAGTTCGGCGCAAATGGTGATTCAATTGTGCCCGCCGATTATGACGGCGACGGCAAAACTGACATCGCCGTTTTTCGCAACGGCGTTTGGTACGTACTGCAATCTGCAACCAATTCGTTTTTGTCGGCTAGCTTTGGACAAGCCGGAGATTTACCGCGACCCGGCGACTTCGATGGCGACGGTAAAGCCGATATTTCGGTTTTCCGCCCGTCAAACGGCAGTTGGTACAGAATTAATTCCGGCAACGGGCAAATTGTCGCTGTTCAATTCGGGCAGCAAGGCGACCGACCGCTCATCGGCGATTTTGACGGCGACGCAAAATCTGACATTACCGTCTTTCATCCGGCAAACGGGACTTGGTATCGCTTAAACAGTACAAACGGGCAATTTGTCGTCGTTCAATTCGGTGCATCAGAAGATATTCCCGCTCCGGCTGATTTCGACGGCGACGGAAGGGCGGACATTTCGGTTTTCCGACCCTCAAACGGTACCTGGTATCGGTTAAATTCGATCAGCGGACAGCTTTTCGCGATTCAGTTTGGCACAAACGGTGACGTTCCGGCGGCGGCGGATTACGACGGCGACGGACGAGCTGATGTCGCGGTTTATCGCGCCGGAGTATGGTATATTTTGCAATCAGGCAACAACTCTCTTACCGCGTTCAGCTTCGGTTTTCCAAGCGATCAGCCCGTACCGGCAGCTTTCTAAACCTAAAAACGAAAAACGGCGCATGATAAAAAGTTCGCCGTTTTTCGTTGTTTTATGTAAGATAAGGTTTTCTCTCTTGTTTTTCTTTTTGCCTCTTTTTTAACTCATTTGATAGTAAAATCGAAACCTCTCAATTCAATTTCAATTAGCAAATCGAAACAATCAAACAAATTATTCTAATCTAGTCTTTCTTGACGCTTACAACCTGTGAGTGTTAATTTTTTCTTTACAGAAATTTGCAAAAATCTATGGAAAATTTAAAGAAAACTCCGCTCAATAAAGTTCATCGAGACTTGGGCGGGAAAATGGTTGATTTCGGCGGCTGGGACATGCCTGTTCAGTATGGGGCGGGCGTCATTACCGAACATCTTCGCACACGAAATAACGTCGGTCTGTTCGACGTTTCGCATATGGGCGAGTTTTGGGTTGAAGGCGAGGACGCCATTGCTTTTGTTGACAAATTAACTACTAACGACGTAACAAAACTTGTTGACGGACAAGCTCACTATTCGGCTTTGACGCGCGAGAACGGCACAGTCGTTGATGATTTGCTCGTTTATCGTTTTGATGTCGATAAACTTCTGCTCGTCGTCAACGCCGGCACGACCGAAAAGGATTGGGACTGGATTACATCGCACAAAGCGGACGAAAACATAACTTTAACTAATGCCAGCGCAGATTATTGCCAGATTGCCGTTCAGGGCAAAGACGCGATTTCTATTTTGCAAAAACTGACCGACACAAATCTCGCAGAAATTAAGTATTACTATTTTACGGTCGGCAAAGTTGACGGCGTGGACGCGATAATTTCGCGCACGGGTTATACGGGCGAAGACGGTTTTGAAATTTATGCCGACGCAAAATTTGCCGAACAGCTCTGGGATAAATTTTTAGAAACTGGCGATTACGGCACAGAGACGGGAATCCTGCCGTGCGGACTGGCAGCGCGAAACACTCTCAGATTAGAGTCTGCAATGTCGCTTTACGGACACGAAATTTCAGATGAAATTACGCCGCTCGAAGCGAATCTCGGATGGATTTGTAAATTGAATACCGAATTTCTCGGACGCGACGCTTTAGCAAATCAAAAAGAAAAAGGCTTGCAGCGAAAACTCATCGGTTTTGAGATGATTGACAAAGGTATTGCCCGCGACGGCTTCGACGTTTATGTCGAAGATAAAAAAGTCGGTTATGTTACATCCGGCTCGCCTGCGCCGTTTTTGAAAAAGAATATCGGTTTGGCTTTCCTGCCTACGACACTTGCAAACATCGGTCAAGCGATTAAAATTGACGTTAGGGGCAAACATCTTTTGGCGGAAATTGTACCAACGCCGTTTTATAAACGTCAAAAGTAATTTTAATAAGGCGATCTGATTTTAATCCAAAATCTAAATTCTAAAAATTGAACTATGGCAAACATACAAGAAAATTTACATTACAGTAAAGACCACGAATGGGTCGCGGTCGACGGTGAAGTGGCGACAATCGGAATCACCGATTACGCGCAGCATTCGCTCGGTGATGTCGTCTACGTTGAACTGCCGAAGGTCGGCGATAATCTTGAATCACATGAGGCGTTCGGCTCTGTCGAATCGGTCAAAGCCGTGTCAGAGATTTTTACGCCGATCGCCGGGGAAGTCGTCGAAGTCAACGACGCGCTCAACGACACGCCCGAAGCCGTTAATTCCGACCCGTACGGCGATGCGTGGATGATAAAAATTAAAATGAAAAACAAAGGCGAAGCTGATGCAATGCTCAACGCCGCCGAATACGAAGAATACTTGCAAGCTAGCGCTTAGTGGTAAACGGTAAGTGGTAAGTATTTTTGCTTTCACTTACCATTTACCACTTACCGTTTACCACTAATTAAATGAGATATATTCCAAATTCACCCGAAGAACGCGACGAAATGTTGAAAATCGTCGGGCTTAATTCGGCGGACGAGCTTTTCCGCTCGATTCCAAAGGACGTTCAATTAAATCGCGCACTAAAAGTAACCGAGCCGCTTGCCGAACCTGAAGTTATCAGTGCGATGGAGAAACTTGCCGAAATGAACGGAGCGGCGCGCAAGCCATCTTTTCTCGGCGCAGGCGCGTACGAGCATTATTCACCAACAATTGTTGACCATCTAATTCAGCGCAGCGAATTTTTTACGTCTTACACGCCTTATCAACCCGAAGTTACACAAGGAACTCTACAGTATATTTTCGAGTTTCAAACGCTCGTTTGCCAATTGACCGGAATGGACGTGGCAAACGCTTCAATGTATGACGGTTCGACGGCGATGGCTGAGGCATTTTTGATGGCGCAGAGAGTTACGCGCCGGGATAAAGTCGTCATCGCTGAAACCGTTCACCCCGAATATTTGCAAGTAGCAAAGACATACACGCAACACGGCGATTTGAAGATTGAGACCGTTCATTTCGATAAAGAGTCGGGGCGAATTTTGGCGGACGACTTGAATAAACTCGACGATAAAACCGCTGCTCTCGTAATCCAATCGCCAAACTTTTTCGGTTGTATCGAAGATGTTAAAACGTTGGCGGACAAAGCCCACGAAGCCGGCGCACTGTTGATTGTCGTTGTGACGGAAGCGATTTCATTCGGTTTA
>JALZOH010000251.1 GCA_030857305.1 Acidobacteriota bacterium | reverse complement strand
CGAACGTTCTTTGGATAATCCAAAAGTTTCCGTCATCAATGCGGACGCTTACGTGTGGCTTAGCGACACGTCTGTAGAATCGTTTGATGTCGCCATCGTTGATTTCCCCGACCCAAACAATTTTGCTCTGGGGAAACTTTACACGACGCGCTTTTATAATCTTTTACGAGCAAAACTTAAGCCGGATGCTTCGGTCGTCATTCAATGCACATCGCCTTTGATTGCCAGAAAATCTTTCTGGTGTATCGTCAAAACGCTTGAATCGGCAGGCTTTTCCGTCAAGCCTTTTCAAACAACCGTGCCGAGTTTCGGAATTTGGGGTTATGCTTTAGGAAAATTAGAACCGTTTGACGCGCCGACAAGATTGCCTGAAACAATCGAATTAAAATTTCTAAATAATCAAACTTTCGCCTCGATGTTCGAGTTTTCGTCTGATACTTCTCTGCCCGAAAACGAAGAAATCGAAATCAACCGGCTCGACAATCAAGCTTTAGTCAGATATTACGAAAGCGAATGGCGCAAATTTGAATAAAATTTCTGTTAAAATATTTTTGAGGAAAAAAGCGATGCAAGCAAATATCGAAACAATTTATCAACAACACATTAAGCCTTTAACCCACGACGAACAACTAAAGCTTCTGTCGAAAATAGCGGGAGAATTAGCCAACGGCAGGGGAGAAACCGAATCGAATAAAAAGCGAAGTATTATGGAACTTCACGGTTTGGGCGCAGAAATTTGGGAAGGAATTGACGCTCAGGAATATGTCAATGAACTTCGTAACGAATGGGAGCATCGCCCGTAATGAAATTAAATGAGGCGCTCAAAAACGTTTCTACACTTGGTTTCGACACCGCACCGATAATTTATTTTGTTGAAGCTAATCCAACTTTTGACATGTTGGTTACGGCAATTTTTCAGCGTGTCGAAAGCGGAGAAATTACAGGCGTAACTTCCGTCATTTCACTGTGCGAAGTTTTGGTTCACCCGATTCGCAATCAAAATATCAACCTTAAGCAACGCTACCGCGATATTTTACAAAACAGCCAGAATTTTTTCACCCAGCTAATCAATTCGACAATTGCCGAACGTGCTGCCGAACTTCGCGCCAAATATAATCTGCGAACACCCGACGCTTTGCAAATTGCTGCTGCTTTGGATAACGGTTGTGATGCCTTTTTGTGCAATGATAAAAACCTGAAACGAGTTACGGAACTGAAAATTTTGATTTTAGATGAACTCACGCTTTGAAAATCGATGTCTAAATTCACGCGTCGAGAAATTTTGTCCACCTTTTTAGGCTTGCCGTTCGCGCTTTCTGCGTGCAAATCAAATTTTTCAGAAGGTAAATTTCCCGACGGCGAGATTGTCGGCGCAAACGTCGATGTCGGGCATCTTCTGCGCGAGAATCGAAACGCCCTGGTTCCCGAACAAAATTGGGAAACAATTAAAGTTGCAGTTGTCGGCGGCGGAGCGGCGGGTCTGACAGCTGCTTATAAGTTTCAAAAGGAAAACTTTAATGATTTCGTTCTTCTCGAACTGGAAAATAAAATCGGCGGAACTTCTCAGAGCGGCGTTTCAAACCTAGTTGGCTACCCGTGGGGCGCACATTATTTGCCTGTTCCTTTCCGGGAAAATACAGAACTCGTCTCGTTGCTCGAGGAAATGAATCTCACCGAAGGCAGAAACGAGCGCGGCGAAATTTTAATCAAAGAACAATTTCTCTGCCGTGAACCCGAAGAAAGAGTTTTTTACAAAGGTCGTTGGTATGAAGGTTTATATTTGAATGTCGGCGCCAGCGAAGAAGATAAATTTCAGCTTGCCGAATTTCAAAAACAGATTGATTTTTGGGTCAATTGGCGCGATGTTAACGGAAGACGCGCCTTCGTCGTGCCAATCGCGGATTGCTCGACCGATGCAGAAGTAACGGGTCTTGATAAAATTTCGTTCGGCGATTTTTTAAGGAAAAAAGGTTTTACGTCCGAAAGATTGTTTTGGTACTGCGATTACGCCTGCCGCGATGATTACGGCTTGAAACTCGAACAAACATCGGCGTGGGCGGGACTTTTTTATTTCTGTTCGCGCGTTCGCGAATCAGGCAAAGACTCACAAGCCTTTATCACATTTCCCGAAGGCAACGGACGTTTTATAAATTTTTTGCACGAGCAAGTAAAAGATACAACGCGTCTGAAAACAATCGCGCTTGAAATTATTCCAAATGAAAAAGACGTCGATGTCGTTTGCCTCAACACGGAAACAAATGAGTTAAAAGGTTTTCATTGCGAAGCGGTTGTTTTTGCCGCGCCGATTTTTACGGCAAATTATCTGATTCGTGATTTTCGGGCAAATCCGCCCGCATACGTCAAAGAATTTCAGCATAACGCCTGGTTTGTGGCAAATCTTTTTTTGAAAGACCGTCCGAAAACGCAATTTGAAAAAGATTTTCCGCTCGCGTGGGATAATGTTTTGTATGAAAGTCCTGGTTTAGGTTATGTCAACGCAACTCATCAGAAAGGCATCGATCACGGCGCAACCGTTTTAACATATTATTACCCGATGTGCGCGGAGGAAAACGCCCGCGCGAAACTTTTTGGATTAGGCTGGAAGGAATTAGCCGATATTTGCTTGACGGATTTGTCACGCGCTCACAAAGATATTTTCGAGCTAACGACGCGAATTGACATAATGCGCTGGGGACACGCGATGATTTCGCCGCGCCCGAACTTCCTGTGGTCAGGAGCGCGCGAACAGGCGCAAAAGTCGTATCGCGATATCCATTTCGTGCATTCGGACTTAAGCGGCATCGCGCTGTTTGAAGAAGCATTTTATCACGGACTTCGCGCGGCGGGTGAGATTTTAAAAAATTAAATTCCCGAATCATAACTCGGAAGCAACTAAAGAGCGGCGCACGGAAAATTCGAAAAATTTTTATAATTTAGCCCTTAAATGCTTTTAGCCCGGTTTTCATTTTGCAAATTTTGTGTTAGTTATACTAGGATACTAAAGAAGTTTTTTAACTTTTATTTGAAGTTTTTAATTTAACAGAGGAATCAATATGAAAAAAATCACATTATTTACATTAGTCGCCATTTTTTCAATGGCATTTGTTGGTTGCGAAACAATCAAAGAAACGAATTCAAACAAAGCTGTCGTTGTTAATTCAAACGTCGCGGCAAACATGGCAAACTCAAATATGATGAACTCAAATATGATGAGTTCAAACACAATGAGTTCGAACTCAAATATGATGAGTATGAATTCAAACATGAGCAGAGCCGATTATGACCGTGACAAGGACAGATACGAAAGAGAAGCCAAAGCATCGGGAAGAACCGTCGGTTCGGGCATCAATGATAGTTGGCTGTGGACAAAAACCAGAGCTGCGCTGGCAACCACTGCCGGTTTGAGAGATTCAACCATTGATGTCGACGTCACCAATGATGTTGTAACGCTTAGTGGAACAGTGGGAACTAAGGAACAACAACAAATGGCTGTCAAAACCGCACAGGAAATTGACGGTGTGAAAAGCGTTAAAAACAATTTGAAAGTTAGTGCAACCGATTCGATGACAAATCAGATGACGGGAAGCAACAGCACTACCACTAAAACAAACACAAATAAAAAATAAGCTTTCTTTAAGCTAGACATGAAAAGACGTGCAGTTTATATAAAACTGCACGTCTTTTTGTTTCCATAAATTTTACTTAAATTTTTGTTTTTAGTTTTTGCAGTCTTTCCGCCGCCGCTTCTAAAGTTTCGTCTTTTTTACAGAAACAAAACCTAATCTGGCTTTTGCCTAAATTTTTATCGTGATAAAAGGACGAACCGGGAACGACCGCAACGCCGATTTCACGAATCAGATATTTTGTAAATTCGATGTCATCCTTAAAACCGAAATCCGAAATGTCACTCATCACGTAATATGCGCCATCCGGAAAATCGCATTTAAAGCCCGCGTCCTGCAGCACAGGAACAATAAAGTCACGTTTCTTCTGATATTCCTTTTGCAAATTATTGTAATAACTTTCGGGTAAACTTAAAGCGTAGGCGCCCGCGTGCTGTAACGGATTTGCTGCGCCGACGGTTAAAAAATCGTGAACCTTACGAATAGCGTTGGTAATTTCCGGTGGAGCGATGCAGTAACCAACCCGCCAACCCGTCACCGAGAAGGTTTTCGACAGCGAATTAACGACAATCGTCCGCTCTTTCATTCCGTCAAGCTGCGCCATACAAATGTGGTCGGTGGTCAGTAATCGGTGGTCGGTGGTCGGTTGTTTCGGGTCGGACAAATTTTGAATTTTGTCGTAAATAATGTGTTCGTAAATTTCATCTGTGAAGCACAGCGCGTCGAACTCTCTGCACAATCCGGCGATAAATTCGAGTTCTTCGCGCGTGAAAACTTTTCCGGTCGGATTATTCGGATTACAGATAATAATCGCTTTTGTTTTTTCATTAAAAGCAGCGCGTAGGTCGTCTCGTTCAAAATACCAGCCGCTTTCGTCTTTATAAAGCGGAACGTGAACGGGTTTTGCG
>JALZOH010000250.1 GCA_030857305.1 Acidobacteriota bacterium | reverse complement strand
TTCGTAGCCGATAATATTGTCGTTCCCGCGTTCGGACTGGCAAAACCGGCGACCGAATATCCGCTTTCGACGCACGCTTACGCGCTTTCTTCGCATCTGGTTTACGGGCTGACAACCGATTTGGTGCGACGCGGCGTTCGCAGCTTATTAGTTTGAAAAATTACACCGAATGAATTTAGATTTCAGCAATTGGACTTGTCCTCTACCGCTTCGTGATTATCCGAAAATCGTTCTCGGACACGGCGGCGGCGGGAAATTATCTAATGAGCTGATCGAAAATCTTTTCCTGCCCGCCTTCTCGAATGAAACGCTGGAGAAATTGGGCGACGCTGCGACGCTCGATTTAAATGGAGTTTTGCAAAATGGCGCACGGCTCGCATATTCCACCGATTCTTTCGTCGTCAATCCGCTATTTTTTCCGGGCGGCAACATCGGCGATTTGGCAATCAACGGCACGGTCAACGATGTGGCGATGAGCGGCGCGAAGCCTCTTTTTTTGAGCGCGGGTTTTATTATCGAAGAAGGTTTCGAGATGGAAAATCTCGGCAGGATTGTTGGTTCGATGAGCCTTGCTGCACTCGCCGCGAATGTGCGCGTCGTTACCGGAGACACGAAAGTTGTCGAGCGGGGCAAAGGCGACGGCATTTTTATCAACACGAGCGGCATCGGCGTTATTCCCGAAGACGTAAATATCGCGCCGAATCTGGCACAGGCGGGTGATGTCGTTATCGTTTCGGGCGAAATCGGTCTGCACGGAATTGCGATTATGAGCGTCCGCGAAGGCTTGGAATTTGACGCGCCGATTTTCTCGGATTGCGCACCGTTGCATAATTTAGTTTCGCAAATGTTGGAAGTTACAAAAGAAATTCACGTCCTGAGAGATGCGACACGCGGAGGCGTGGCTTCGGTTTTGAATGAAATCGCTAAATCTTCAAACGTCGGAATTCGCCTTCAGGAAAACAGTCTGCCTGTTCCGCGTATTGTGCGTTCGGCTTGTGAAATGCTCGGACTCGACCCGCTTTATGTCGCCAACGAAGGAAAATTGATTTGCATTTTGCCGCGCGAATATGCCGACGAAATACTTGAAAAAATGCGCTCGAACAAATTTGGCGAAAAAGCGGAAATTATCGGCGAAGTCGTTGGCGAACACGCCGGAATGGTCGTCGCTAAAACTGGCATCGGCGGAACTCGCGTTGTGGATTTGCAGCTCGGCGAACAACTGCCGCGCATTTGTTGAAGCAAAATTAATGTAAGATTGAACTCAATTCAGGATAAGAAGATATTGCCCGCGAAACAGGCGAAAAGAAAGAATAAAAATTCAAGTTTTTTAATTCTTCTTTTCGCCTGTTTCGCGGGCAAA
Organism: Acidobacteriota bacterium; assembly: GCA_030857305.1. Classification (GTDB taxonomy): domain Bacteria; phylum Acidobacteriota; class Blastocatellia; order Pyrinomonadales; family Pyrinomonadaceae. Next base: position 3,184 of record JALZOH010000250.1, on the reverse strand, counting down.
CAATTGCTTTTCAAACAGTCTGTCAAACAGCTTCCGATTGTGAAGTGAAATTAAACGCCTTGAGTTTGAGCGCGGGAAGCAGCGAGGCATTACCGCCTTCCGAACCGCCGACGCGCTCGGACGCGCCAATCATCTCGACGTTGCCGGGCGCGAGCATCTGGATAATTGATTGATTAAAGCGAAAGTTCTTCACCGGATATTGAATTTTACCGTTTTCTACGAACCACACGCCGTCGCGCGTCAATCCCGTCAGGCTCGCCGTGCGCGGGTCGGTCGAGCGAATATACCAGAAACGACTGATAATCAATCCGCGCTTTGTCGAATTAATCATTTCTTCCATTGTCGAAGGTTTTCCGGTTGTTTCCAAAATTGTATTGACCGGTCCCGGCGTCGGTTCTTTTGTTTGCTTCTGCGCCCAGAAGCGCGAGTAAATCAAATTTTCCAGCATTCCGTTTTTCACCAAATAAACTTTTTGCGCTGGAATGCCGCTTTGCGCCGACTGCGAGCCTGGGAGTTCCGCGTTGAAAGGATCGCTCAAAACGCTGATTCGTTCGTCAAAAATTTTCTCGCCAAGACGGGTTTTGCCGCCCTTTACTGAATACGGACTGCGACCTTCGTCCGCGCTACGCGCGTCAAATCCGAAAGAGAGCGAGCCGAGAAGGTCGGCGACGGCTTGCGATTCGAGAATGACCGAATAGCTTCCCGGCTCAAGCGCTCGTGCATTTTTTCCTTCGAGCGTTTTGCGGATGGCTTCGCGTGCAATCCGCATCGTGTCGAGGCGATTCACATCAAAATGACTGCGGAGAAAATAGCCGGAACTTGAACCGTCCGGCGTTCGCGTCGTCGTCGAAAGACTGACGATTGACGAGCGTTCGTAACCGAAGTTTCCGTTTTTCGTGGCGAACGCGCCGGCTTGCGCCCGCGCTTGATGAAAGCCCGCGCCGATGACACCGGATTTCTCAAACTCAGCCAAAATGCTGCCGACGGCTTTTGCTCGGGCAACCGGAGAAACGTTCGCCGTCGCTTCGACGTAGCCATTGACGGGTTTGTAAGTCTGCACTTTTAAAGTCGGCAGATATTCGCGGTCAACCGGCGCGAGACGCGCGAGTTGTTCGGCTTGTTCGACCATAATTTTGAGACTCACGTCGTCTAAATCATTGGTCGAAGATGAACCGCGTTTTCCTTCAATCCAAACCGTGATGTTTGCGCCGCGTCCCAACCGCTGACCACTTGTTAAAAAAGCATTGCGGGCAAAGCGCAGATGCGAAAGTTTATCGCTGCCGACGCTGACAGAAGCGTCATCGGCTTTGACGAAAGAAAGTAGTTTGTCGGTAATAGCTTTGGCTTCTTTTTCGTTTAACAGCATTTTTAATAATCCTCTCTTAACTTAGCGGTTGAGCGGCGGTGTTTAAAACGTTGATGTTGCGAAAACGCGCGACGGGACAGCCGTGCGAAACGGCGTTCGATTGTCCGGGTTCGCCTTTGCCGTCGTTGAAGCTGCCGGGAATTTGGTAGGTTGACTGACCGCCGAGCGCGTCGCATGCGCTCCAAAAATCGGTCGTGCGCGATTGATAAGCGACGTCGCGCAGCATTCCGTCGATTTTACCGTTTTTGATTTCCCAGAAAGTTTGCCCGCCGAATTGGAAATTGTAACGCTGCTGGTCAATCGAATAACTGCCGCGCCCGTAAATCAAAATTCCTTTTTCGACGCCCGCGATTAAATCATCTTGCGAGACATTTTCCTTCGCCGGTTCGAGCGAGACGTTCGGCATTCGCGGAAACGGAACGCTGCCCCAACTGTCGGCGTGCAGACAGCCGTAAGAAGATTTTTTACCGATGAGCGGCGCGAGGTCGCGCGTCGTTTGCCAATCAACAAACGTTCCGTCTTTGACGAGATGCCATTTTTGACCGGCAACGCCTTCGTCGTCATAAGCAACGGTAGCGAGTCCGGCGGGCTGCGTTCGGTCGGCAATAAAATTGACGATTTTCGAGCCGAATTGTAATTTTCCGGTTTTATCGGGAGTCAGAAAACTCGTTCCGGCGTAATTTGCTTCCCACAGCAACGCGCGGTCGAGTTCGGTCGGATGTCCGACCGATTCGTGAATCGTTAAAAACAAATGTGACGGATGCAAAACCAAATCGTATTTTCCCGGTTCGACGGTTTTGGCTTTCAGTTTCATCACGGCTTCTTCGCCTGCTTGTTTGGCTTCTCCGACCCAATCGTGATTCTCGATATATTCGTAGCCCGCGCTCTGACCTTCGCGCAGGGAATTGCGCGTTTGAAAATCTCCGCTTGCGCGGTCAGTGGCGGTTACGGAAAAACTCGGATTCCCGCGAATCAAATACTGCTCGATACGCGAACCGTCGGATGTAGCGAGAAATTTTTGCTCATTGACCCAAGCCATTGAAGAATTAACAAAGCTAACGCCTTTAACCGCCAACGCTGCTTCATTGAGTTTGAGCAAAAATTCGATTTTGTTGTCAACTGGAATGTCGAATGGGTCTTTGACAAACGAGCTTTTCCAATTCGCCGTCACTTTCGGAGCGGAAACCATTTCGATCGGTTTCTTTTGGAATACTGAGTTCGCTCGGGCGATTTCAACCGCTTCGGTTGTCGCGCGGCGCACTTCGGCTTCCGTCACATTCGGACTGGCGGCAAATCCCCAGGTTCCTTTGACCAGAACGCGCACGCCGAAACCGAAATTTTGTCCGCGCTGGACGTTTTGAACTTGTTTTTCGCGCGTGGAAATTGCTTCGAGACGATAACGGTTGATACGGATGTCGGCGTAAGTTGCGCCGAGTTTTTTGGCGGTCGAAAGCGCAACGTCAGCCAAATTGTTTTTATTGACCTCAATCGCTAAAAGCGTTTCCGCTTCCGCTTCGTAAACCCAGGATGGCAAGACGGTCAATGCGCCGAGCGTCAGACCAGCCGTTTTGATAAAATCGCGTCGGGAAAAATTCATTTAATGCCTCATTGTTTAGACTGTTTCGGGCAAATTCGCCGAGCGGTTAATTCAAAAAATGCAAACTTCTGTTTAGAATACCGCACATTTTAACGATTGGAAGAAAGTATCTAAAGATTACGAAAGTTTTAAGTTTTTATCAAGAAAAATGTAACAAAAAAGAGCTTTTGAAACGCATCAGGTTTGTTGAATCGCAGTTGTCAATTTTGCTAAAGAATCTT